>CAZVNH010000055.1:0-10745 GCA_964628575.1 uncultured Thermoplasmatales archaeon
GTAAATCATACACTCCAATGGTTGGTTTAATAAAACATGGTGCAAGATTTTCTACTTCTGATGAAACTGAGCATAAATGGATAAAAGTGGGGATAATAGGTTCGGGAAATTCAATATCTTTAACGTTAAATCTTTTACATGATATGAGATATCCTATTATACCTGAAAAACCATCCAAATTAAATATCCCTTTTTTAGGCTTATCAAAATCATCCCGTCTTAATTTTTCACTAACTTATAAACCTGAGTGGCAACAAAGAATATCGCCTACAGAAATATCCGAGATTCTATTAAAAAGAACCAAGACTAAAAAAGCATTGGCTTTTGCAGAGCTAATTGATAATAAATTAAGTATTTTATCAGATAAAAGCCCTCCACCTGATGTAGTTATAATCTCGATACCAAAAGAGGTAGAAGAAGAATGTAAAGAATTTTTTGAAGATAAACCACTTATCAAACTTCCAAATGATGATGATTTACATAGTCGATTAAAACTTTATGGAATGAAATATGATATACCTATTCAACTCATTAGAAATAAAACACTTATGTATGAAGGTACACAAGATAAGTCGATTGTATGCTGGAATCTATCTGTTGGTCTATTGTATAAATCTCAAAAGGGTTATCCTTGGAAACTTGCTGAATTCAATGATAATACTTGTTATGTAGGTATATCTTTTTTCAAAGAAAGAGATGAAAATAATAAAAAAACAATGCGAGCTAGTATGGCTCAGGTTTTTCTTGATACTGGTGAAAGTTTTATATTAAGGGGAGATGCATTTGAATGGAATAATCAAAATAGCTCTGATCAACCACATCTAACGAAAGAGGGTGCAGAGGATATTATAAAACTAGTTCTTGAGCAGTATAAATCTCATAAAAAAACATATCCAGCAAGATTAGTTATTCATAAAAGTTCTAATTATTGGGATGATGAAAAAGAAGGTTTTCTCTCTGCTTCTGAAGATATAGAATGTAGAGATTTTATTACAATATTGGGGTCTAATATGAAATTTTACAGGATGAATAGTTCATTTCCTACGATTAGAGGAACGATAATATCTCATTCACATTTGGATGATAATCTTTTGTATACCACTGGTTTTGTACCTTGTTTAAATACTTATCCAGGGATAGGCACTCCTTATCCAATAAATGTTAGATGTAATCTTCAAAGTTCAGATATCTATCAAATTTGTCAAGAAATTTTATCTTTTACAAAACTAGACTGGAATAACACGTTTATTTATAGAAAGGATCCAGTTACTCTTTCTGTTTCAAGAAAAGTTGGCAGTGTATTGTCTGAAAGTATAGCAAAAGATTGGAAATATCTTAATACACATTATTATCATTATATGTAAAAAGCAATTATTTATAATTGGGATTAGTTAGAAATTGGAGGATATTATATGAATCGTTTCAATGAACCTATAGATGATGAATTCGAAAAAGCTCTATTATTTCTCAACCAAGGAAAACTAATATTTGATAATTCATTCAAACAAGCCCTTTTTGCTTTTTTTGACAAACACTACAATGACCCTTATGAAATTCATGATGCTCTATTCAATAATTTTTCTTTATTTTGGTCACATGGTGGTAATATTTTACTTGCGGAACAAGTATATAAGAAAATACTCCCATTTGTTCATGAATGGGAAAGTAATCATAAGCCACATAAAATGCATAAGGGAACACCCTATTATTTCTATGCTGTTTTTTGTATTTTAAAGGATGATTTAGAGAAAGGATTGTTGCTTATGCATCAAGCATATTTAGAGGATCAAAGATTAGGTAGAAATGATACACCATCAAGTTTTTTTATTAAATTGAATGATAAAGAACAAGACCAATTTTTTAGACAAAAAGTATTAGAAACTGCAAATTTTCTTGAATCATATCTTTTAGAATACAGGAATGTACATAACTCGACTTTTAATGTAGAAAATCTACGAAATAATTTCTTAGGGCAAAATCAGTATGATGAAGAAGCTTTTTTCTTTGTTTATTGTATCTTTAAATTAGAAAAAATTATTAAGAGAATAGAAAAGGAATCGAGAGAAAACAGAATGGCCTCTTATCTAGAGACTTCTCTAATATTTGAACTGTGCAAATTAACAGAAGTTCTTTTATCAAAAAGTATTCACCCAAATCAACAAATAGATTTTGCTAATAGGTTAGGATTTTTTTGTCAAGATCCAAGAGTACAATTAAATATTAGACAACAACGTGGAGGGAGGAACAATAATCTAGGATTTTTAAATGCTGAAAGAGATAATAATTTTACAAATACTGTTAGAGGTTTAGTAGATCACAATTATACTCATAGAAATTTTGTAAATAATCCTACAGATATTGAATATGACATTGCACTTACATATATTCTTAGAAATTTTGGTGGTCATAAAATTCAAGATCAAAATTTTATATATCAAGAATTTGAAAAAATATCACGGGCTATTACTAATACGATATTCTTCATTATCGAAAAGGTCTTTTAATCTGTTTTCCCCTCAATAACTGAAATATCTTTGTTAGTTAATCCATATATATCATAAACTAACCGATCAAGCTCTTTTTCAAAGTTTATAACATTAGTAGAAATTTCTTTTTGATCAAGAATTCCTTTTTTAATTATGTCATCCATAATTTCAGTGGATTTTGGGATAGGTATGTTGATAATTTCGCTTTTAATATTATCTATTTTAGATAGAGCCTCTCTGCTTTTTTGAAGATATATACTAACATAATCCAATGTCTTTTTATCATTAATCTCCAAAAAATTACTTTTATCTATAAAAATCTTAGAACCATCCTTCTTCATATCTTCAAATCTTGTATTATCATCAATAGAAAATTTGACCTTTGGAGTGTTACATAATTTTATTGTTTCGATATCTTTTATAATTTCATTTATGCTAATTGATAAAGATTTGTTTAATTTATTGATTTTGTCAACCTTATTTATTATTTCATTAGCAATTTTCTTCTCTTCTGATGTTTTGGGTATTTTTATTGGCAATTTTTCTAAATATGTTCTTGTATAACTATAATATCTTCCTTGGACAAAAGGACTTGTATTTTTAACAACAAAAAATAATAATTTTGAATTTAACAGTCCAAGTAAATATCTTGGATCAAATCCTTCGGATAAAATTGCAACAGCTGAATCTGTAAAATAAAAATCACCATTTTCATCAAGAGAAAAGCTGTTTTTAATTGCCAGTCTTGGGCTCAATATTTTTTGTTTTATAAATGCTTTTGGATTTCTTAATCTCCAATATGAAAACCATTTCTTTCCCCATTTTGTAATATTTTTCCCGTCTAATGTTCTTGTTGATAGGGATTGCTCATAATTTTTTAAATATTCATTTCCATTTGGATATTCATTCAAATTAATTTCTCTACCATAGGGATCATAAGGATAAAATAAAAATCTTTTATCCCATTCAATGCTCCATTTTCGAATATCTCTTCCTTTTAAGACTTTTTTATAAATATCTGACTCAATTCTATACTTATCAATTGTTTTTTGATCTAATATATAGATGTTGTCAGAACCTTTTCCACCAAAAGTTACTCCTTCCATTATCTCTTCAGAAATATCCTTTAAATTTACAACATTTTTAATTTTTCTAATTTTAGTATCAATAAAGATTTGAGAAGGAATCCAAGCACTTAACTTTGATAATTTTCTTTGAGATAAAGTTGTAATTGTAAGATAATCTTTTGATTCTGGAGTATATGATTTAACATGATTTATGACTTCATCAGGATGAAGTTTATTTGCGTTAGGCTTTACCTCAATATATGAAAATTCATGATCATCTACAATTTCCTTTTCAAATATTATAATAGCAGGATAATTTGTTGCGTCGGCAAAAACTTTGGTATCACCAAAATCAACAATTTTTTCGATTTTTACGTTTTTTAATAGATACTCTCTGATTTTCTTTCCATAATCAACTCTTAAAAATCTATTCTGAACAATAAAACCAAAACGTCCATTATTTTTTAACCATTCAACTCCTCTCTCAATAAAAAGAACATAAATATCATATTTCCCAGATGCAGATGTATAATCTTTTTTTAATCTTTCAACTAAAAGTGTTCCTTTTTCTCTTTTTAAAATGCCACCCCATGGAGGATTTCCTACTACAAAATCAAACTTTTTTTGTTTTATTGCATCAATTTCTTCCTGTTCTTCTAAAAATGCAGCATAGTTATAATCCCAAAGATGTTTTTGTGCTGTTTTTTCTAACGAGTCAGTTCTGTAAATATTAAATCTATCAAATTTATAATCAGGATATTCTTCTCTTACTTTTTGATAGAGATCTATTGTTTGGAATAAGAGATTCATTTCAGCGATATGACAAGCGAATGGATTAATATCTAAACCATAGATATGGTCTTTAATCGCTTCTAAAATTATTTTTGCTTCATCAGGCGATAATCGATTTACTATTTCTCTCCAATTTTTCGGATTTCGTAGCTCTTTTTTATCCGTTTTACCAAATTTCATTAGGTATCTACTTATTAAACGTCGAGATGATCTAACTAAAAATCCACCAGAACCACAGGACGGATCTAAAATATCTTTTGTTTCAATATCATGACTATAGGTATAACCAACAGAAGTAAGAATATAATCAATAACTTCTGTAGGAGTATAAAATTCTCCTAATTTTTTCCTTTCCTTACCTGGAAGATATTTTTCATACAAATTTCCAAGAATATCACGATCGACATGTTCAAAATCAAATTGATTAAAGTTCCATAAAACTTTATTCAATAATTCATTTAATTCTCCATCACCTGTTCTAAACCAGTCTAAAATTCCTGTTTCATAAAAATGGGAATATAGTCCACGAGCACTTTTAAAAGCTATTTCTAATATCTCTTTGTTTATTACATCTTGGTCAAATCTTTTCTTTAAAAAACCTCTAAGTTCTTCGATCCCACCATTAGATATATTTTTTTCAAGTAGTCCCTTGTCTTCACAGATTCTAAGAAATAATAATTTATTTAGAAAAACATAGATTGTCTCTTTACAAAATATTTCTTTTATTTCTTCATCTGGAATTCCTTCTTTTCCAGAATATTCTTTCCATAAATCATAACCTGAAAAAGTCTTAAATCTTTCATATTTTTCATCAAGTTTCTGCTTATATTTTGCTAAATTATGGTTCAAATCATGATTTTTACCGTTGGTTTTAATTTCTCTTTCTGCTTTTAATAATTCCTCTTGATATTTGCCATATCCTTCTTTGTATTCTCCAAAAGACTTTATTGTGTAACCGTATAGAAGTGTATTTGCAATATAATTCAACCTATCAAGTAACTTTTTAAAACCTGCGTCATGAGTAATATCAATACGGGCATATGTTTCATCAAATTTTTCATATTTGCTGGGATCAAAGAGAACTTTTTTTGTCAAATTGTTTAAAAATAAAATCTGTGACTTTCCGTCTGAGCTAAGTTCATCGAAAGATTTTTTCTCTTCTAAAATTTTAGCAAAATCAATATCAACTTTTAATTTACGCTCTTTTCTTTTAATCTCCCAAATTTTTAATTGTAAGAAATTTGTCAAGCCAATATAGCGAGTTACTTCTTCTTCATATTTGAATGCTTGTTCTTCATGTTCCGGTTTGTTAATATTTACTTTTGGTTTTTTTGTTTCAATTTTCATTACTGCAAAATCATTTTCGTCAATTATTGTAAGATCTGCTCGTTTCTTTTCCCATTTAATGTATTTTGATTCATAACCAAGAACTTCTTCTACAAAATATTTAACAAATCTATAGCGTACATCATGTTCTGATGACCCTTTTTCGATTTCCTTACTTATATTTTTGAAGGATTTTATGACGTTATCTGCGAAATTTTCCTCACTTGTCAATGAAATACCTCTTAGAATTAACCATTTACTCCCACAATTCTGAAATTCGGAAAGTATGAATGTCAGAATAGCACTTATAATTTATCTTTAATAGACAAAGACTTATGTTGATTCAATTGAAGTAATTGCTTCTTCTGGATTTTTTAACTTATAGATTCTTTTTCTTGAATCATCTGAATGAAGTTTTGCAGTAAGCCAACCACGCTTTTTCAAATCAGATAAAACAGCACTAACAGTCCCATCCTTCTCTATTTTTAAGATTTTCTTTGCCGTCTCACACTATAAAAATAATTATTTTGTGAGACTGAAAAAATTAAAAATTTAAAATTCTGAATAAAAGAAAGATTTTAGTAAGATAGAACAGTTCTTCTAAAAATCAAGAGGCCATTTTTTTGAATTCTCTTGCCTTTTTTTCTCCGAGAAATGAGTTCGCATACTACAAGCCCGCTATATTTTGATAATTTGATCATATAACGATTAAAAATATATAATATAAATATTGCAAAAAATACATGTTTTCATTAGTTATTTTTGTAGAGAAAGTATTATATTTTTAGATAGACTTATAAAATATTATATAATACCATTTTATAATATAATAAACACTATTGGAGGTTATGAGTGAGGGACATCGTTACTAAATATGGTATTAATGCTGGGAAGATTTGGACAGTATTAGATGAAAAAGGCTCTCTAAATGAAGAGGATCTTATCAGTACAACTAAATTAAAAGAAAATGATCTTCATATCGGAATTGGATGGCTTGCACGAGAAAATAAAATTCAAAAGGATAATAATAGATTTAAACTTGATAAATCAAACATGGATAAGGTTATTGGATCACATGCTGGAAGAGTATGGAAGATTCTTGATATATGGGGAGATGCAGATTTAGAATCAATTATGAAATTGTCTGATTTAAAAGAGAAAGATATTTATACAGCTCTTGGATGGCTTGCTCGAGAAAATAAAATCACTTTAGATCAAAAAAACAGATTTATACTTAAAGAATAAATTGGTTTTATTAGATAAATTTATGTATAAAAAGAAATTGGTTCAAATTCAACGACCAATTAATTAGTCGAAATACCGTTTGGTATAATAAATGAGGAGAGATAGATGAAAATTGCAATGATAGGCTGGGAATATCCACCATTTAAAGCAGGTGGTCTAGCGACTCATTGCTATGGTATTACACGTAGTCTTGCTGATAAAAATGTAAAAGTAGATTTTTATATGCCAAAAACAAAGGAAAACGCTGGAAGCGATAAAGAAAATCTCAGAATTTTTGAAGTTGGTGAAACTGAAATTTTTCCTTATGATCGTCCTGACATAAAAGAGATAGGTGGTAAATTTTATGATGCTGTTTATTACTATAACCAGCTTGTTGTTTCTAAGGTTGAAGAGAATATAAAATCTCAAGGAAAGTATGATGTGATTCATTGTCATGACTGGCTTACAATGAAAGCTGGAATCATCTTAAAGGAAAAGACTGGAACACCAGTTGTGCTTACTGTTCATTCAACTGAGTATGATAGATCTGGTTGGCTTTATCCTAATCAATGGTTTATAGATATTGAGAGAGAGGGAATGGAAAAAGCTGATAGAATTATTGCAGTAAGTCATTTTACTAAACGAGTAATAGTTGAGAAATATGGTATAAATCCAGAAAAAGTAACTGTTGTTCATAATGCTGTTTATCCTATTGCTGAGGGTCATAAAAAAGAAATTGTCTTGTTTCTTGGTAGATTAACTATTCAAAAAGGAGCTGAATTCTTCCTTAGAGCAGCTCATAAGGTTAAGGATTTTGAACCAGATGCAAGATTTGTTGTCGCTGGAACTGGAGATATGATGCCTCGTTTAATTAATGAGGCTATTGATTTAGGGATTTCTGATAGAGTTATTTTTACAGGTAGATTAACTGATGATGAGGTTAGACATATTTATGGAATTTCAAGTGTATATGTTATGCCCTCAGTTAGTGAACCTTTTGGAATTACTGCTCTTGAAGCAATTTCTGCAGGAACTCCAACTATTGCTTCAAAAACTGCAGGTTTTTCTGAGGCTTTTAAGAATTGTTTACGTGTTGATTTTTGGGATACTGATGAGATGGCAAATAAGATTATTTCACTTCTTCGTTACGATCCTTTACATCGCACTCTATCAAGAGAAGGTCGTCGTGAGATTGATTTATTTACATGGGATCAAGTCGCTGATAAAACAATAGATGTCTATCAAGGTGTTAAATAAAATGACGTCTGTATGTTTGTATTTTGAAGTTCATCAACCTATACGTTTGAATCATTTTTCAGTTTTTAATATTGGTAATAGTAATCCATCTGATCACTATTTTAATAGACCTCTTAATCAGGAGATATTTACAAAAGTTGCTAAGAAATGTTATCTTCCTACAAATAATCTTTTACTGAATCTAATAGATGAATATAATGGAGAATTTCGCGTTTCATTTAGTCTAACGGGAACATTTGTTGAATATTGTCAACAGTTTATGCCTGAGGTCCTTGATAGCTTTAAAGAACTGTTTAAAACAGGCGCTGTTGATATGATAGAGGAAACCTATTTTCATTCATTGTCTTCTCTTTTTGATGATCTTGATGAGTTTGAAGAACAAGTACAAATGCATAGGGAAATGATCAAAAACATCTTTAATTTCAAACCAAGAGTTTTTCGTAATACAGAAGCTATTTATGATAATCGTATAGCAAAAAAGGTATCTGATATGGGATATAAAGGAATACTAACCGAGGGAACAGAAAAAATCCTTGGATGGCGTTCACCTAATTATCTTTATAAACCTGTTAATTGTGACTTGAAGGTACTTATGCGGAATTATACACTTAGTGATGATGTAGGTTTCCGTTTTTCTGCTCAGATGTGGAAAGGGTATCCATTAACTGCTGATAAATATGCAAATTGGATGTCACATTGTCAAGGTGATTTAGTAAATCTATTTATGGATTATGAAACCTTTGGAGAACATCAGTGGGAAGACACTGGTATTTTTGATTTTTTAAAACATCTACCAACTGAAGTATTAAAACATGAGCACCTTGATTTTCTAACAGTAAGCTCTGCTGTAGAACGATATAATGCTGTAGGTGAGATTGATGTTCCATGGGCTATATCTTGGGCTGATGAAGACCGTGATGTAAGTACTTGGCTTGGAAATGATATGCAGATAGCATGTTTTAATGAGATTAAAAATATTGGTAAAAAGCTTAAAGAAAAAGGTGATGAAGATCTTCTCAGAACATGGCGTAGACTTCAAACATCTGATCATTTATATTATTGTTCTACAAAGGGACTTGCGGATGGAGATGTACATGCGTATTTCAGCCCATATGATGGACCTTATGATGGTTTTATTAATTATATGAATATTTTGCAGGATTTAAAACAGAAGATAAAGTAAAAAAATTCATTACTATCTTGTTTTTCTTTATAATTGATATAAATATTTAAACTAAGAAATGTATTAATATTGTGAGGAGAATTAGTCTTTGAAAATTGTTCATTTTACATGGGAATATCCACCTGTTATCTATGGGGGATTGGGAACTTTTGCTATGGAAATATCTAATAAGCAGTCTTCTTTTGGTAATGATATTACTATTTTTTCGTTAAATCCGAACAATGAATACAAAACATTTGAAAACTGGAATGGTATAAGTGTATACAGACCTAAGACACTAGATTTAACAGATACATATAGATTATTTGCAGATCAAGGATTAAAAGCTTGGGGGGATAATTTCAAATTTTTTGCAGATGTAATCAGCTATAATACTATGTCTGCTTCTCAACTTGTAAATCTAATTGTTAGAAAAGAAGGAAAAAAATTTGACATAATTGATGCTCATGATTGGCTTGGTATAATAGGTGGTATGATTGCTAAAAAAGAACTAAATTTACCTCTGATGTTTCATGTTCATTCAACAGAAGTTGGACGATCTGTTGGACGAGGATCACATGCAATAAAGGATATTGAGTTTGAGGGTGGACAAATTGCAGATTGTGTGATAACTGTTTCTTATGCAATGAAGGATGAACTTGAAAAACTTGGTTTTCCACCACATAAAATAAGAGTATGCTGGAATGGAGTAGATCCAACAAAATATGATCCAAATAAAGTATCATCTAACGAAAGAAAAAAATTGAGAAATAACTATGGAATAAAAGATGACGAAAACATGATTTTTTTTGTAGGTAGACTTGTTACAGTGAAGGGTATTGACAATCTTGTAAAATCAATGCCAAATGTTATTCAAGATTTTCCAAATACAAAGCTTGTTGTTTTAGGTATTGGAGATATGGAATGGACTTTAAAAGAAATGGCAAGAAACATGGGTATCGGAGATAAAATAATTTTTAGAACTGAGTTTATTAGTGAACCTGAACGTATAGCTCATTATGCGGCATCTGATTGTGTTGTTTTACCGTCGATTTATGAACCTTTTGGGATAGTATGTACTGAATCAATGAGTATGGGGAAACCAACTGTTGTTGGAGCCCGGGGAACAAATGGTTTTAGAGAGCAAATAATTCCAGAAGGTGAAAATCAATGTGGTATTCACATAAATCCCTTTGATCCAAATGATATTGCTTGGGGAATAAAACAAGTTCTTCAAGATAAAGAAAAAGCAAATTGGATGGGAAGAAAAGCGCGACAGAGAGTAATAGATACATTCACTTGGGAATCTGTTGCAAAAAGAACATTGTCAATTTATAAAGAATTTATATAAGTGATTTCTATGAGGGAATGGATAGTAACAAATGGGCTTGGAGGATATGCATCTCTAACATACAATAATAAAAACAATAG
>CAZVNH010000056.1:0-10685 GCA_964628575.1 uncultured Thermoplasmatales archaeon
GTATAACAGAAGGACAAGCCTGGTCAGGGATAATGAACAGTATTAAGTTTGAAGGCGTGAAGGATGGTAGTTGTGTAGTTAAGACAAGGATCACGGATTAAACGGATTTTTAGGATTACACTGATTAAAAGATTAAGGAGAGATGGAGAATATGAAAAGAATTTTAGCGTTGGCTTTATGTATAATGATAGTTTTTTCAGGAGTAGTTTTTGCAGCAGGGGATTTTTCAGATGTGATAGAGGTAACAAGTTCGGTATTTAGTTTGCCAAGTAATGGTGTTAAGTCACCAGTTAGCGTAGGTGAGGTGAGTGGTAATACAAACACTAATATAATTAATAATGGCATTTTTGATGATGGGACAAATGATTGGACGCCGGGAAGTTCAACACTTTCTGTAAGCAATAATACATTGTCTATTACAAGTAATGGAGCTACTTATTTTCCTCAATCATCACAAATAACTAATGTTCCAATAATAGTAGGTAAGAAATTATATGTAAAAGCAAGAATAAGAGTGACAAATTCAAACTGTTTATGGTTGAGACTTTACCTTCGTGGTAGTGTAACAGAAGGAACTCGTCAATATGCTATTAATCAATCCCCTCCTATAGAAAATAATTGGTATGATGTATCTGCAATAATTACTATACCATCAGATGCTGCAGGATACGTAAGAATCATGCTTGAACATACTTATGCTGATGCGGCAACGGCAAATGGCAAAACAATGGAAGTGCAAGAGATAACGGTTGTTGACTTAACAGCAGAAGGGTTGGATAGTTTAACAGCAGATGAATGTAATGCAAGGTGGAATTGGTTTGACAGCACTAAATCTACAAACTCTGTACTTGTTAAGTCGGTTGGGAAGAATTTGTTTGGTGATTCTCTTGAACTAGGGGCATATAGTTCGGTTGGTGCAAAAATATCAGATGCAAACGTACTGCGTTCCGTCGGTAAAACTCGTATAAAACCATCAACAACATACAAATTAAGTTCAGACCTTGGATACACATTTAGCGCATCGACATATGATTTGAGCGGCAATTTCATTTCACGTGCATTCGGTATAACAAGTTTTACAACAGAGTCAAATGCCGCCTATGTCGCAATTGCTACCACGGTTTCAGGTCAAAACAATTTGGATGTAAAAATTCAATTGGAAGAAGGCTCAATAGCCACCAGCTACGCTAAATATGAAAAAAGCGAAGTTTATTTTAATGGTAAGTTAAATTCTATTCAAGATGTTAATGGAAATATCACAACTAGAGATAAGGTTGATTTCAGTAGTGGAGTCTATACTCAAAATACAAATAAAGTTATAGTTCAATCTGCTGATATAACATCACTTAACACTTCAAATGGAGGATACGATATCGTTCAAATTGATGGGGTTTCAGAATTAGATCATATTATAAATGTCAGCACGAAAGCAAATATATATACTGCTGATGGATATAATATTACAATTTACGGAACAGCAACTCCAAATACTTGGTATCAATCAACAGGGAAATTACGAATTGTTGTTGCTAAAGGACAGTATAGTAGTTTAGCTGATGCGCAAGCAAAATTAACTGGAACTACGCTAATTTATCAATTAGCAACCCCAACTACAGAACAACAAAGCATTCCACCACTAATCGCATACTCAAATGGAACAATTTCAATTGAACCAGTAGTTCAAGATGTGGGCATATACAACAACGGAATAACAATAACTAATACAGATTTGCCAATCAAATCTATAGAGAGCGTTACTAAAATAGAATATGACGAATATGGAAATAGAAAGTTGACTACTATAGCTCCTTCAATGATTTCTCATACGAATGGTATAACAATTACAATAACAGGTGCATCTAAAGATGATATGTATGAATATGTCTACCATTATGACAATTCATTAACAACAATGCCTACAATGAAATATTCAGTAGCAGTTACCCAGGAGGGAGCTATAAGCGGAAATACAGATGCGATACAAAAGAATGGGGAATTGATAGAGACTATATTGCAGCAGATAGAGGAATTGATGAATATGGTGCAGTAGAAGCAGGATTAGCAGGATTTTGATACAGGATTTTCAGGATTATGAGAAGGAGTAACAGGATTTTAAAATCATGAGAATCAATCTTTTTTAATCCTGTAAATCCTGCTCCAAGAGAGGAGAGGTCTATAATGAAGAGGACAATGAAATTTGGAGTAGTTTTTATAATTATAGTTGTTTTGATTAGCGGAATGTTTACTGTAAGTGCAGAGTACAGTGTATCACAGGAGGTTACATCAAGTGTGTTTAGTTTGCCAGGGAATACTATTGAGGGCAAGATGGACATGGTGTTGAAGGGTAATACTTATACAAATCTTATTGAAGGTTCTAATATGGATTCGGATAGTGATGGTAATGGTATTGTTGATAGCTTTGCTCCGAATAGCACATCAGGAGAAGGTGCAGATTTTTCAGTCGAAAATGATTCACAAAAAATAACATTAAATACTGCTAATTCTGATGGATATTCATTTGTTTATCAAAGTATCCAAGGGTTTAACGAGGGAGATATACTAGCATTTGGAGTTGAATACAAAACGAACAGTACAGCAGGTTCAAGCTTTAAGGCAAATGCAGTAGTCTACTTTTTAGATAGTAATAATTCATGTATTGGATTTAAGGAAGTTTACGGAACAAGTTCAGCAGGATTTAAAAGATTTAAAATTGAAAATATAATTTTACCTGCTAATACGGTTAAGTTAAAAATAGAATTAAGAGCCAGAGTAGGAATGGATACCTCAAGTAGAGGAACAGTTTGGTATAAAAATGTATTGTTAATAAAAGAGAATACATTAAAAAATTATATTCCATCAGGAACAAAGTCAGCGCAATCTTTAAATATTAAAAGTGTAGGTAAAAATTTGTTTAATAATAAAATTGAAGATTTAACTAAAAATTCATGGAATAACACAAACCTTTTTTTTGATTCTACTTATATAAACTATATATCGAGTGGAGGTGAATTAACTAATAGCTATAGAAGAAAAATTCAGCTAAAATCAAATACACAATATACTGTTGGATTCAAAAATTTAAGTGGAGACTTTGCTAATATTCTTATTGATTATAGAATAAGTGGTTCAATTCATTATGTCAGTGATACTGAAATGAATGAAACATTTACAACAGATTCTACGGGAATTGTTGAAATGGGATTTGTAACTGAAGGACAAAATTCATCTGCAAATGCCAAATTTAACATTATGTTGCAAGAAGGCGTAGATTCAACAGAATATGAACAATATATAGAAAGTAAAATAAATAATCTAGAAGGATTAGAATTAAACTCATTACCTAATGGAGTACAGGATGAAGTTGATTTTAATAATTCTATATTTGTTAAAAGAATAGGAAAATGTGTTTTAGATGGAAGTTTTGATTGGCAAAGAAATTTTGATAAAATAGGCTATAAAGAAGTAAGAATATCAAATACTGAGTTTGCTAATGCAGCCAAAAATTATGGTACTATTTTATTTAAAGACAATGAAATACCTTTGAATTATGATGGTACGACAGGTGCTATTACAATTGATAGAGACCACTATAGAACATATGAACCTAATGATTTCTTTTTGATAGCTATTTCTGATGCTGATTCTGGCTGGAGTGATACGTATTACCCATCTTCACAAGATATAAAAAATTATTTTAATCAACATCCATATAAAATTTACTACCAACTTGCCCAACCTGAAACAATCCAACTAACCCCACAAAACCTGATAGCCTACCCAAATGGCACAATAATAGTCCAAACAGAGGATGTCTCAACCCTACCCACAATTGCGTACTCTGTACCAATTGATACAGGTAGCTCTGTGGACAACCTTGTTGAACAAGTAACAGGCTTGTTTGATATGGTTAACAACAATTCAGAGGCTATTAGAAGCCTTCAGAAAAATACTCCATCTATAGCACCAATATATATAAACTGTACGCAAGACAAAGAAATCAATGTTGCATTAACAGTGGCTAATATCAGAGATATTGATCAAAGGACATTTACTGTTACATATAACACAAATGATTTTGACTTACAGGATTTATGTACTTCGACAAATACATTGGAGAATAATACAATAAACAGCACATATCCAATAGATGGAACTGATGTTGTGATATTGGAAAATACTATAGATGGTACAGTAGGTAAAGTGAGATTCAGAGTAAATAAATATGTATCATACGGAAATAGTTGGTCGGGAGTAGTTAATACACTTGCATTAAAAGCAAATGGAAGTGGTCAGAAGAGTATAACTTTTGAAGTTGAGTAATCAGAATCACGGATTTATGGGATTGCACAGATGACACGGATTAAAAATCGGAGAAATCCATTAATCTGCGTAATCCGTGATTCAGACAGTGAGGAGGTAAATAATGAAGAGGATAATGAAATTAGGAGTAGTTTTTGTAATTATAGTTGTTTTATTAAGTTGGATGTTTACTGTAAGTGCAGAGTATAGTGCGCCACAGGAGGTTACAGCAAGTATATTTAGTTTACCTAATGATACTATTGAGGGTAAGATGGATGTTGTTGTGAAGGGGAATACTTATATTAACTTGTTAGGGGACGGATTTAAAACAAGCACTAATCTAGGTAGTTTTAGTGGGACATATACGGATAATGGATATGCAAAATTTATCGGAAGTGGCAGTTATAAAAATTTCTTTTTTAATATGAATAAAGTTGATTTAAAAGTGAATACCCAATATACTATACTAGTTGATATTAGAAAGAATACTTTAGATGGCACATTATATGTTAATCAAAGTGATGGAAAGACAGCTTTTGATGAACAACGTACTATAAATGCTGGCTCAACTGGTGAATATAAATTTCTTTTAACGACCGTATCAGATTTTAGCGATGTTAATTATTCATTAAGAGGTTTTGTAAGTAAAGATGCAACTGATGGAGAAATCGAACTCAGAATTGCTATATATGAAGGTGACTTTACAGAAAAAACAGTTAAATACCTTGAAACAACAAAAACAACAAAATTACAAAATATCAGTTGCTATAGTAAAAATGCTTTAAAAGATGGTTTTCTTACAAGTAATAATTTATCTAGCTTTAGTGGGATATATTTAAATAATGGATATGCAAAATTTGTTGGTAGTGGTAGCTATAAGAACTTCTTTTTTAATATTGAAAAAGCAATTTTAGAGGAGAATACCCAATATACTATACTAGTTGATATTAGAAAGAATACTTTAGATGGCACATTATATGTTAATCAAAGTGATGGAAAGACAGCTTTTGATGAACAACGTACTATAAATGTTGGCTTAACTGGTGAATATAAATTTCTTTTAACGACTGTATCAGATTTTAGCAATGTTAATTATTCATTAAGAGGTTTTGTAAGTAAAGATGCAACTAATGGAGAAATCGAACTCAGAATTATGATAGTTAAAGGAGATTGGATTAGTAAACAACTTGAATATGAACCCTATAAAGAAAGCACCGCATATATACCTGAAGGAACAGAACTATACTCCCTACCAAATGGAGTACAAGATGAACTTGATATCGGAAAAGGCCTTCTAACAAAACGAATCGGTCAAGACTCAAATGGTGACTACTACCAACTATCCCAACCCGAAACAATCCAACTAACCCCACAAAACCTGATAGCCTATCCAAACGGCACAGTAATAGTTGAAACAGAGGATGACTCAACCCTTCCCACAATTGAGTACTCAGTACCAATTGATATGGGCAGCCAGATTGATAATCATGAAGAGCAAATCAATGGATTATTGGACATGGTTAACAACAATTCCAAGGCAATAAGCTCCTTAAGCAGTAAAGTAAATGCCGGCCCATTCAAAATAACCTGCACACCAAATACTCCATTCAATCTGGTGCTTACAGCAGGAAACACAAATGACTTTGGGAGCAGAAAGTTTACAGTACTTTACAATGAGGATGAACTTGATGTCACAGATCTGTGTGCAGCTACTACAGAGCTTGATACAGGGACAAGCCCTATGATTGAAGGAACCAATATAGCAGTCAGTAAGGATGATCCTGGCATTATTGAATTTATTATATATAATCCGGTTGAAGAATCAAAAAACTGGTCTGGTGCTGTAAATACTATAGTATTTACTCCAAAGACAGGAGTAAACGAGGCTACAGTCACTTATGTAGTAGAATAAGGAACAGGATTTAAATTCAGTGAATCATGGTTCAGACTGATAATCCGTGTAATCCTGGTAATCCTACAAATCCGTGATTCAGACAATTAATTATTAGGAGGTTTACAATGTATAGAAAAAAGCGAATTATATCAAATCTATTACTATTAGCTTTTATTTGCACAACTTTATTTGCAAACTACAGTCCAGTAATTGCAAAGAATAATAAAGCCCAAACTAAAGTAACTCAAAGTAATAGTAATAAAGATTCAGTTAATGATGGCAATAAAAAAGTAAGCAGGGAAAAAACTGAACTGATTATAAAATATAAAGATGGTGATTCTGAAAGCAAAAATGACAAAGTAAAAAATGATGTAAAAAACAAGCTGAAGTTGAAAAAGCTTGATAGTAGGAAAAAAGTTAATAAGTTAGAAGTATTGGAAATTGACGAGACTGATGATATAGATGAAGTTATAAATGAATTAAACAATAACACTGATGTTGAGTATGCTCAGCCAAATTATCAGCTGGATTTATTAAGCTTACCTCAGGATGAATACTTTTCTGTCCAGTGGGCTGTATATAATACCGGTCAGGTAGCAGGTGGACAGGAAGGTATTGCAGGAGTAGATATAAATTTATTACCTGCTTGGGAGATTACAAAGGGTTCGCCTGATGTAGTTGTTGGAGTACTTGATACTGGTATAGATATAAGTCATGTAGATTTGGCTTCAAATATCTATGTAAATACTAGTGAAATAGCTGATAATGGTATTGATGATGATAATAATGGATTTATTGATGATTTAAATGGCTGGGACTTTTATAATGAGGATAAAACAGTCTATGATGTAGTATATGGAGAAAATCATGGTACCCATGTAGCAGGAATTATAGCAGGGGATGATAATGGGATAGGTGTAGTTGGAGTTGCACCAGATGTAAAGGTATTACCATTGAAATTCATTAATGGCTCATATGGATACACTTCAGATGCAATTGAAGCTATTGAGTATGCAAAGCAGATGGGAGTAAGCATTATTAACTGCTCATGGGGTGGATGTAGCTATAATTATGCTTTGAAGGATGTAATAGAGAATTCAGGCATATTATTTGTATGTGCAGCAGGTAATGATGGAGCAGAAACAAGTGTTTACCCAGCAGCTTTTGATTTACCAAATGTTATTTCAGTTGGAGCTATAGATAATAGAGGTGAAATTGCAGGCTTTTCAAACTATGGCGATAATGTGGATGTATATGCACCTGGTGTAGATGTGATGAGTACATTACCTGATAGTGGGTATGGTTACATGAGTGGTACATCTATGGCTGCACCTTATATAACTGCTTCTGCATCGTTATTTTTATCATTAAAAAATAATTTGAATAATATAATTTTAAGTAGCTTGGTAGATAATAGTACCAATATATCTGAAGGAATACAATTAATCAATATATATAATGCTTTAAAGAAAATTGATGAAATGGAAGAAATAACTGTAAATACTAGAGCTGATGAATATCCTTTAGAAACAGTTTATAAAGATGTATACCAAAAGGACAGGGAACAATATATTGGAATATTAAAAAATTTAAATAGTTTTTCTGAAGCAAGTAGTGAGGAGTTGGAATTTTTAAGTAGATATTTAGAGATAGACTACAATTTACTATTTCAAGCAGAAAGACATGGATATTCAATAGATGACAGTATTCTAGTAGCAAAAATAATTACTGTTGCAAATTTAAGTTTTGAAGAAATTGATAAAGGACTTGAAAATTATAATAATTTAGTTAGATTATATAATGGAGCCGTTCAATATGCTAATTTACTGGACAGATGGGACTTTTCGACAAATACTATAGAAGGTATAAAAGCATGCTTTATAAAAGGAAATGATGTATTTAATCTTGAAAGGCCAGCTGTCATATCAGAAATATACGGAGTAGACATAAATGATGTAAAAGCACCAAAAGGTAAAGAAGATGATATTTGGGATGCCATAGAAAAACAATATTCACAAGCCGATACAAATAAACTCTATAACTTTATATTTGAAAATAATATAAGTGTAAAATGGTTTTTAGAATATACTTTTGAAGAAAAAATAGAATGGGATGATTTCTATCAAAAAGTAAAAGATTATTATGATCAGGTTATACAACCATATAACCATGAAAATAATAGTTTACAAAGCAATATGGCTCTAACTACACTAGGTCTTGAGGTGGATTCATATGATGCACCATTTAGTTATAAAAAATATAACGAAGATAAAGTTGAGGTAAATACAGGAAGTCTCATATTTGAAAATGAAGATGTTTATCTACCAGGCAAAAATGGATTGGATTTTAAGCTTATATCGAGATATGATTCTGATGAAGATCGAAACTATGAATATGAAATAAAAAGAAAAACTGGCAGTGAGATATTTTATGATGTTAATATAAAATTCAATTTTTATGAAGATTATGATGGAGATGGAACTTATGTATGGGAGAATAGCTATGTAAAAGAAAAAAGAACACGAATTAATGAAGGTGAATACCAACGGTTAATAGATATATATTGTGGTGATGAACCGGTAACATACATAAATGGTGATGAAAAATTAGTTTTCTATTTGATGCAATCAAGAGAATATTATGATTCAGCTATTGAAGGAGAAGAATTCTTTACACAAGTTTCAGAATATACAGCTACATATAATCAGAAAGATTCACCACTTGGTACAGGTTGGAGTTTTGTATTTGATTCTATAGAGATTTCGGGAGATAGCTATCATAATGATCAAGAAGGGGTAACTGTATATTTAATAAAGAAAGAAGATGGCAAGTTTTTACATCTAGCTAGCGGTCAGGTATATGAAATAGGGTCTGATTTAAAACTGGTTAATTATAAATTGGATGATATGTGGCTTGAATATAATTCTTCCTATACAAATGGACAAAATGTTACCTCATATTATGCACTGGTCTATAAAGATGGTGTAAAAAAATATTTTGCTGAAGATGGTAGACTATTAGCAATAAAAGATAGATTTAACAATACTATAGAGTTTCAGCATACTACTATAAGGAATCACCCTGTTGTAACAAAAATAATAGATACTTTAAACAGAGAAGTCACAATAGAGTATGATTTTAATAATTACGAAGTTGTTGTGACAGCACCGGATAATAAAAGAATAGTATATAGATTAGAAGATAGCAGTAATCTAATAGACGAAGCAACAGGAGATAATATACCATTATATAGAGTAATTAAAAGAATAGATGCAGAAGAAAGAGAGACAAATTTTCAATATAATTATAGAACCAATTTGATATATTATACATATAATTGTGCAATAGGCAGTGCAAGTAAAACCATATTATCAAAGGTTATATATCCAACGGGTGCATATGTAGAATATACTTATGATGATGCAAAAAGATTTTTATCATATGGAGGACATGAATGGTATCCAGTTGTGAAAAAAAGAGAAATGGTAGAGGAAAGTGGCACAATTATAAGTGTAAGGGAATATGCATATGATAATAATTACACCAGGTATCCGTTTTATACTGAAGATAAGAGAGACTATCAACTGGAAGGGTTATATCCAGAATCCTATAAATTTATTATTGTAGATAATAATGAGTTAGCTACAAACCTGGAATATGAATTTGACTACAAAAATCTATTAACCAGTCAATCAGCATATAGAAGTATGGTACTAAACTATGTTGACGGATTTTTAGATAGTGTAGATAAATACCTTATGTTTAACAGTAGTGAATATGAATATGACAGTTCTGATTACCAACTGACCAAAAGCAGTACTAAAACATATACAATACCTTCTTCAGGAAAAAAATCCGACCAAAATCTTAATAAATATCTACTTAAAACAGAAGACTATGATTATGATAATTATGGTGATTTGGCAAAATACTGGGGAACAGACGCAAGCCGTGATGGGAATAATCAATTAACTAATGCTGACAATGACGAACACTTGGTGAAATATACATATGATACTACCCACTACCATTTACTAAAGCAAAAAGAATACAAAAAATACTCAAATACTATAATAAAAGAAGAATATGCCTTACCCACAGATGGAAAGACTATATCATGGGCTAAAATCTATGAAAATAATGTATTAAAAAGTCAATCATGGTTTGGATATGATAGTTATGGAAATGTAACAGAAGAAAGAAATTATCTTGCAGATAATAACTGGGCAAATTATATAGCCACTAAATACAGTTATACAGACAATGATACAAATAGAAACGGACAATTTACCGGTGGGTACATGACAAAAAAATGGGTAGAAGGGGTTAAAGATGCAGATGGAAACAATGTAACTGCAAAATCAGGTAATACTCCGGGAATCATAGATGAAGAATATAAATATGACTGGTATGGTAACATCAAACAAGAGTGGGACCGAAATGGAAATTTTACAAGTTATCAATATGACAAGCTTGGAAGAATTACAATATT
>CAZVNH010000057.1:0-10676 GCA_964628575.1 uncultured Thermoplasmatales archaeon
GAATAAGGACTCTACGATTTGACCCTGAAAGTTATATAGGATCAGATGAAGTCTATGTTTATTATTCAACTCTACGTCCTTTTCCTTTTACTTTAAGAAGATGTAGAACAGGTATTTTTGTAAATTAATTGTTAACAAAATAATGCCATTAAAACCATGTATTTCTCATTAACTGGTTATAGACCGTAAGCCCCCTTTAGATCAGTAATTTCTCCTTATATTTTCAAATTTTTAAAGACAGAAGTACATATACTATAAAGTTTTTTATACTATGGTATACATAAGTATACTATGGTATTATGAGTGCTACGACTATTAAGATACACAAAGAAACAAAAGCAGAAATAGATCAATTCAGAGAATACAAAAACGAGAGTTATGATGAAGTTTTAAAAAAGCTGATCTACATTGTTAAAAAAATAAAAAAAGAACCAGAACTTAGTAAAGAGACATTAGAAGCTATAGAAGCTGCAAGAGAACGAATTAAAAATGGACATTTTGTAACAGAAGAGGAAGCAAGAAAGCGCTTGGGGCTATAAAACAATGTATAAAGTCATTTTTGATGACAAAGCTATTGAATTTTTAGAAAAACTTGATAAGAAAATAGAGAAAGAATTTTTAATAAGATCATGTCAACGAAAGAAGATCCTTTTCATTTCTTTGAGAAATTAACAAAAAGAGAACTTTATAAATTAAGAGCCGGAGATTTTAGAGTAATAGCAGATATTAGCAAAAATGAAATTAAAATATTGGTTTTGTTAATTGGTCATAGAAAAAACATTTATAATAAAATTTAGTTGTTGGGTGTAGGCCATAAGCCTCTTTACAACAGGAGAAAAACAAGAATTTTTACAAAATTTGAAGACAGAAGAACACATAAAAATATCTATTTCTTAATTTCTTGTAAGAATTCTTCTTTACTTATTTTTGCTTGTTTTAATATTCCAAGTAAAGTTCCTCTCTCAATTTCGTCATGCAGAGGAACAACACATCCAATTTTGCCTGACTTTATTTGCTTAACTAACATGGCATGGCTTCCTTTTTGACGAGTTTTATGAAAGCCAAATTTTGACAAGATCTTAATTAGTTCATGACCTGACAGCCTTGGAAGTCTTGCCATATGAAGTAACCTCAAAAAATGATATGTAAGGTTTTGATATTTTTTTCAAAGGAAATTCTTCTAAATATAGTTCTGTCGCTTCTTTAAGATTTTTAATCGCTTCCTCGATGGTTTTTCCTTGAGAAACGGTTCCTACCTCAGGGCATTCTGCTACGTAATATTTTTTTTCTTTATGAACAACAACGCTAAATGTTTGATTCATAACTAATACTATATCCAAAGTAGTATTTAATCTTTTTTTATCAAGAAGTTGTTGGGTGTAGGCAGTATTTCCCTTTGCAACAGGAGAAAAACAAGAATTTTTCTAAATTTTTAAGACAGAAGTGGCAGATAATTTAAGATTATTTTGTTTTATATCCAAACTTTTTATTATAAGTTGGATGATCTATCAAATCAAGAACAAACGCAATAATTTCTATTTTTGATTCGCCATCTGTTAAAGTATAAAGCATTCTCCAATAATTTGGAAGTTCTACTCTGAACAAATTAGAAACATTATATTTCTCTTTATATTCTTGAGGAATTAGTTTCTTAGAAACAGGATTTCCATAATGAGGATTTGATTTAATCAATTCTACTTTTTTATTAATTGCTTTGAGTATAGTCTGATCTGTTTTCGATTTTGCTGCTTCTTCATTCAAATGTTTATAAACTTCTTCTGCTTCTGGTGAAAGAATAACTCTTACTTTTTTCATAACTCAAGACCTTCAGAAATTGCTTTACGAAGTCGTGGATTTGTGTTATGTATCCAAGTTATTCCTTTTAATGTCACTGCAATTTTATTGCTATATTCTAAATATAAAAGAATGATCTTTAGTGTATTGTGATTTACTTGTTTAGGAAGTATCTTTTTAAGTTTTGCAATAGTAATTACACTTTCTTCCATGTTTTTTAATGTTTCTTCTACCATAAGAACAGTATTAAGAGTAGGAGAATGTTCAAGTTTATGTTCTTGAGTTGATATTGACATTTTAATCACCAATTGTTATTAACTAATAAATATATGGTATTAACTAATATTTATAAATTTCGGTAAAAAACACAATATATAACAGAATTTATTAAAAAAATTAAAGTTGTTGGGTGTAGGCCGTAAGCCCCTTTAGACCAGTCTTTTCTCCTTATATTTTCAAATTTTTAAAGACAGAAGAACTTATATAAAATTCAACATTCATAACTAAATAGAATGGATGAAGAAGAATTAAATTCAAATTTTGTTGAAAAGATGAATAAAATCAAAAAAGAAAAAAGTATCAAAGTTAATGATTTTGGAAAAAGATACGACTTGGATGAGTATGAATTAGAACTCAGTGAACAAACAAAAAAAGAGATTGCTCAATCTCGAGCTGAATACAAAGCAGGTAAAACCCATTCATTAACAGATATTAAAAAGATTTTAAAAATTAAGTAAATAATAATTTAAAATGATATATCGTTAAGTATATTTTACGATTTACCGAAAAATTATTAAATAAGTTTTACAATATATACATTATATGAATGAGGTATTAGGAAAAATTATCCAAGAATATTGGTCTAAAGAATTTCCAGAAACAAAAGATAGAAACATTGAAATCTCTTTAGAAAAAAACTTCATAAACGATATCGTTGGACCAAGAAGATCCGGAAAAACATATCTGATGTATCTCACAATTAAAAAAATCCTTAAAAAAACAGATAAAAAAGCAACTATCTATATAAATTTTGAAAACAGAAAGTTATTGCCTTTAAGAGAAAGTTATTTTAATGATATTATTGAATTTATTTATGCAGAAAATCTTATTGACAAATACAAAATTGTCTATTTATTCCTTGATGAAGTTCAACGTATAGACAAATGGGAACAATATGTAAGAAGTATATATGATGAGTTTAAAGATAAAATTATAATTTTTGTAAGCGGGTCCTCTGCAAATCTTCTCAGCAAAGAATATTCAAAACTTTTAACAGGCAGACATCTAACAACACATGTCACTCCTCTAAGTTTTAATGAATTCCTTGATTTTAATAACATAAAAATCCCTTCAAAAAATATTACAGAAAAAGAAGAATCAATAATTAAGAAAAAACTTAAGGAATATCTTAAAAATGGTGGTTTTCCTGATGTTGTTCTTGGAAAAGAAAAAGATGAGATTATTTCCCAGCTTTTTACAGATATTGTAACAAGAGATGTTCTATCAAGAATCGATGTTAGAAAAGAAGATATTGTCGAAGAATTCTCTTATTATCTTGCAAGTAATATATCTAATCTTCTGAGTTTTAACAAAATGAAAAATTATTTTACAAGCAGAGGTATGAAGATATCTGTACCAACTCTTACAAATTATTTCTGGCATCTAAAAAATGCTTTTTTATTCAATGATAGTCTAATCTATTCTTATACAATAAAAGATCAAATGCAGTATCCTCGAAAGATATATTGTATAGACAATGGAATTGTAAATGTTGTTGGTTTTAAGTTATCTGAAAACATTGGAAATATATACGAAAATACTGTTGCCAATGAACTTATACGACAAGGTAAGAAAATATATTATTGGAAAAATAAACAACAAGAAGAAGTTGATTTTGTAGTAGTCCATGGAGCCCTAGTTAAACAATTAATTCAAGTATGTTATAATATAGAAAATAGTGATACAAAAAATCGTGAAATAAAATCACTGTTAAAAGCTATGAATTCTTTTAAAATAAATGAAGGATTGATAATAACTAAAGGTTATGATTCTACTGAAATAATCAATGATAAAAAAATAATATTCAAATCACTCTGGAAATGGTTAATTGAAAATTAAGCGTTTTGTATATTGAACTATGGTTCTATTAATAAAACTTTAAAGAATGAATGTTGTTGGGTGTAGGCCGTAAGCCCCTTTGTAACATGAGAAAAACAAGAATTTTTACAAAATTTGAAGACAGAAGAATCGAGCAGAAAAATTCACTAACCATTAGAATTGATCAGTCTCCTTCAACTCGTAACTTTCCTAATTTTTTCTTATAATAGGATGAAATTAGTATAATATTATCGATTTTTGTTAATATTATTTCATAAATTTTATATAGTTTTTTGTTATAGTAGTATCATATCTTGATATTCTAAAGGGGTAAAAAAGAATGGGAAAGAAAATAATGATAGCTTTTTTATTAATGATATTGATGATGAGCAGCGTTTTTGCAGGAGCAAGTAACATAAAAATTAGTCAAGGTAATGAGAAGGAAAAAGGAGATGATTCTGACGTATTGAGTAATATGTATGACGATGTAGATCAATCACAAACGCATGTAGATACCTATGTATCTATTTTGTATGATCCAATTAAATGTTGGTGCGCTCAATCATTTAAACCTAGTATGAATATATTAACTAAAGTTAAACTCTATATGAAAAAAGAAGGTAATCCTTCTAAAGAACTTATAGTTACTATTCGTGAATCATTATCTGGTTCAGATATTGTCTCTGTTACTAAATCTGCTGGTCAAATCTCTACAAGTCCTACATGGGTAGAATTTAATTTTGAAGATGTATCTGTTGAAAAGGAAACAACTTATTATATAGTTGCACTAACTAAAGGCTCTGGTATTTATGGTTGGGGTATTGCTGACAGTAATAAATATAGTAAAGGAAAAGCTTATCATTCTTTTGATGGAGGAGGATCTTGGCCTGAATGGCAAGAACCACATGATCACACTTTCAAAACATATGGAAGTACTGCTACTTATGATGAAGATTTAGAGGTTTCAACTAATAAAATTAATTTTGGAACTTTTAATTACGAAAAAGGAGGAAGTAGAACAAAAACATTCTATGTAAAAAATATAGGACCATCAACTTCCACTCTAAAATGGTGTCTTGCCTCTTCTATGGGTTATATTTCATTGGAACCAGACTCTGGAGCTATCAAAGGAGGGGAACAACAAAAAGTCACGATAACCTTATCTATACCAAGTTTTGAAATGGGTAGTTATGATTGGATTTTTAGCATTATTAATATACAGGATTTTGATGATTGTGAGGAAATAAGGTATATATTTACGATATCCAAGGAAAAGTCGTTGATAAAAAATCTTCTCCCTTCATTAACAAAAATATTTTATTATTTAGATGCTTTACAAAACTGATTTTGTTTGAACAAATATCAATTGACAACTCTAAAAAAATTAATTTCACTATTCTATGAATATAAGTTTAAAGAAAAAACTTAAATAAATAAAACTACTTAAGAATTTAATTGGAAGTAGATTATGCTTCATCCAAGAATTAAAAGAGAGCTACTTAGATCAATAGGGATTTTCGGCTTTGCAATGTTTGTTTTTCTTTTCATTAGTTTTAATTTGAATGATTATTATTGGTCAATATTTGTTGGACCTATATTGATAGTTATATTTTATATAACTCTCATAGTTATTTGGGTAAAAAAAAAGGAGCTATTACCAGAGAAAAATTTAATATTAGATAGTCACAGAATATTGGTTGGATCAATGATATTTTTAATTTTTTTAACTTTTGCTTTACCATATCTTACATTTTTAATCGAGTTTAACGAGTTTTCCATATTGATTTTTCTTTTTTTTATTTTGTTTCTCGGACTATCAATTATATCTATTTTTTTGAATAATAAAAAAATTAAAAATGCGATTGGAAAAAACAAAGAAGAGCTTGGAATACAAAGAAAGCTGTTAATACAAGAGGTTTTAGTAGGAGGAATTTTAGTCTATATTTTAGGAATAAGTATCATTGTCTTACCTCCATTCAAATTTATATTATGGATAATTCCATTAATTGCTATTCCTGCTGGTTTATGCATTGAAATACTTGAGAAAAACTTATCTTTTAAAATAAAATAATTTTTTTCTTTTGTACTGAATCAAAAATAGTAAGTCCTACATACATCTTATTTCATTTTAAATCGTAATATCACTAAAGTTACAACGAAAAAGGCTAATAATGTTAGAATGGCTACTATTCCAACATAATACGTATCCTGATCTGATTCTTTTAATTCATTCACAGGATTATCTACAACAGATGATTGCATTAGAACTCTGTTTTTTAAATCTAATGATGCAATTGCCTGTTCCTTTGCAGTTAATGCTTCTCTGATCAATATACTTGAAATAATAGTTGCTACTTCATCCTCTGCTTTTAGATCCTCCAAATGGAGTTTAGCAAATTCAATATTTTGCTCAGCTAAGGGTGCATCTATAGCTAAATCTTCATAAATCTGCATCATCGCTATATTTGCATATTCTACATAGATAGTGGATGTATTTACATTATCTGAATGACTAGGGGAGGTTTTATAATTGAGTATAAAATCAGCAGATGCCTTTGATTCAGCTGCTTTCATTATAGCAAAATAGTAGAATGAATCTGCAAAGTATTCTTTAGACTGATTTAAAAGGTTATCACAAAATATGACAGATTCTTTTTCCCTGAAAGAACCCACGTGGTTAATAGCTGACTCTGCATAGCCGATCCACTTTTCAGCAGTCTCTTTTGCACCTTTTTTAAAATCCAAAATATTATTGAAGGACCAGTTATTTCTGTACTTAGCCATGGCTAAAAAATTTTTTATATTGCAAATATAAGAATTTGTATTGATTAATGTTGTAATGGCATCAGAGTAAGCTTTTTCATTATATTTTTCTGTTGATTCCATAAGAGATGCATCTGCATTTCTAATATATTGTTCAGCTAGAGCCAACCACTCTATACAAGCTAACGTATTTGGTTTAACATCATTGAATTCTTTTGTTGCATCAGATAAGTTGTTCTGCATTTCGTTTATTAAATTTTCTGCCACAATCTTATCTCCTATACTATTAACGAGATTTTTAGTATTAATCGAAAATATTAGATTAAGGCAATCCACCAAGATCGTATAAGCGTAAAAGGGATATTCAGTAGCATTTTCTTTTGTCCATTGAAAAACTTCAAAACCTGGCAAACTCTCATTTTTGTATATATTAGAGAGATCCAAAAATTCATTTTGAAATAATCTACAATATACATTCTCATCATCAAGTTCGATAGAATAAACTGTAATTCCCTGAAGGATAAATAAAAAAGAAATTAATAGACATTTTATACACAAATAAAGTATCCTCATTCATCTCCCTTTCATATCTATAACATAGGAATAGATTATTCTTTCAGGATATATAAGAAGTTAGATATTATAAATTTAAAGAAGACAATATCCGGTACAATATAGCACTGAAACGCCAAAGCATGTTGCTGCTGCTCCACATGAAACTGGGTTAGGTGCTGCAATACATATTGCAAGGACAGTACCACATAATTCTATATACCACCAGTTTGTTATTATAAATTCAAACATACACAATGCCATGCATCCCCAGAAGTCGTCAGCTAATGGGATAGGTATACCTTTTTCATTTAAAAACTCTGAGGTTATTCTTCCATCGTCACCTTTCTCAACTATTAAGCTTTTAGTAACACCATCCTCATTAGATATTGTGTATATAATTTTATTGGTGATAGTTTTGATTGATGTAGATATTATTTTTTTTATTTGACTACCCTCTAAAATAACTATAATTTCATTGGTACTTTGTTCAACAGTATTTATCAAGGGTATAGTCACAATTGTAGATGTGCCCGCACCTTTTATATTTTTCAAGATCTGCCAACGACCTAAAACCATGGTGTATCCATTTTCTTCTAATTTGTCTATCGCGGTTTTTACCATTGTATTCTCTAATAATTTTATCACTGTTATTTTATCTTTAAGACTGCTTACTATTTTCAATCTCTGTGGTTTTTCTGCAATCAAGTTTTTTCTTTCTAATTCACAGTTACAAGATGTAGATTTCACCTGTGGTGTCAATGTTACTACCGAAGGAGTTAATATCATTATAGCCATTACAAACCCTAATAATTTACTTTTATTATACATATCGTCTTCACCTCCTTCTTCACTTAAAGAAATATGTTTATAATATACGAGATTATTTTATAAAAGTTTTCCATATTTTAGGCATCTTTGTAATTAAGAAGAAAAATAAGATAAGTATTCGATCTATTCTTTGAGGGTCTTGTAGTATTGTATTAGTCTTTCAATTACTTCAGAGTAAGTTTCTCCTTTTTCTGCAATTTCAAATAGTTCATCTCTAACACGATTCATTTCTAGAACAATGGAATTTAAAACATAAGATGCTGGGTGTAGGCCATAAGCCCCTTTGCAACAGGGGAAAAACTGAAATTTTTATGAAAATTTATGACCGAAGTGCAATATTTTTTAATTATTTTTTAAATATTTTTAGATAATTGTTAAGAGGGTTTCATATATAAATACTTATTACAATTGTAATATTATGGGGAGGAATTATGAATAAAATAAGTGAAAAAATTACTAGTAAAATAACCAAGAGAATTATTAGTAGTATCTTTGTTGTGGGTGTGTTAATTGTTATTTTATTTCTAGCTCAAAATTTTTTATTCCAATCAACTTCTATTAATGATGACAATCCTGTTGTTGCTTTAAAAGATGAGAATGGCAATCAAATAACTGCTAGCAAAGTTTTATTAGACGGGGAAGATCTGGGTGCAAAATCTGGTCAATTTGAGTTAGACGAACTAGAGATTGGAAGTCATACTTTTGTTATCATATGGAATGGTGCAAGATATGAAGAAACTATCTATTATCTAGGTGAAGATGATAATTCAATTATTATTCAACTTTTAAATCCAGTTAACACTTTGGTTTCAGTGTGGGAAAAGAATCTGAATGAACCCATCTCCGATATTACCGTTTATGTAGATGGAGAAAACAAAGGAACAACAAATAATGATGGTGAATGTTATGTTTTATTATCTCCAGGAGATCATACTTTTAAGCTATCTGGAGATGGTGTAAGTTTAACAAAAATTAGAACTGTTGGATTAACTAATAGTTTTATAGAATTTGAAATTGAAAAATCTATATCAATTACAATGTATATTAATGATAAATTGACTTATGATCCATTAAAAGGCGTAAAAATTTATCTTGATGGAAGTTTAAAAGGTGAAACATCTGATAACGGTATTCTTGAGATTAATAACATAGAATATGGCATTCATCAAATCAGTTGTAATTATAAAGATGTTATCGAAAGTAGCACTATTAATGTAAATGATGAAAATGATTATTTTTCTTTTTCGATATCTGCACCTAGAGCAGTTACTTTGCAATTTTATGATGAGGAAACAAATAATCCAATTAAAGAGATGGATGTATATCTTGATGACGTTCTTTGTGGTAAAACTACGAGAGATGGGCAATTATATGTTGACTCAGTATCACCAGAACTTCATAAAATCAGTATGGATGTCCCAGGACATTCTGGAATGATCGATGAATATATAACAGTTAATATTGAAGACACAATAACAATGGATATTGACGTTCCAAATCCAGAATTTCAAGTTTCGATTGATGCATATTCTTATTATGATTATTTTGCATTAGAGGAAAAAGGATATATAAGTGTTACACTAACAAATACTGGAGAAGTTGATTCATCTGGTACTGCGGTTTTAGTTCTTTTGTATAATTCAGACGATTATTCTATAGTTAGAGCTTCTAAAATTTTAGAGTTTGGAAGTTTAGTCCCACTTCCTAAAGGAGGGCGTTCATTAACTAAAGAATGGGCAGAAATCACTGCATTTAAATTTGGCCCTGAAGAAGCAATTGTAGTAGTAATTTTAGATAATTGGGGGTATACACCAGAAAACAATGAAATGTTTAATGAAGTAAAAGTATCAAACTCTATATTAACAGAATTTATCCTCTCAACAGGTAATTATATTGCAAATAATCCGGAAGAAGTGATAGGAACTATAGCAAAAATAATTTTAATTGCATCTGGACTTTAATAAAAAATAAAAAAAAAAAATTGGAACGATAAAATGTATGCTGGGTGTAGGCCGTAAGCCCCTTTTGAACATCAAATTTTTCTTATTTTTTATAAAAATTGAAGACAGAAGTAACATTTTTGTTACAATAATGCCAAAAGGTTTATATTCTATAGTAAACTATAGTATACTATGGATACTACAATTCAAATAAGTAACTCATTAAAAAAAGAACTTCTCAAAAGAAAATTTTTCAATAAAGAAACATATGAAGAAATAATTTGGGATTTAATTGAAGATAATCAAGAACTTAGTGAGCAAACTAAAAAAGAAATAGCTCAATCTCGTGCTGAATACAAAGCAGGTAAAATCCATACTCTAGAAAAAATAAAAAAAGAGATGGCTAAATGAGTTACGAGATCGTTTTTACAGATATGTCAAGAAAACAGTTTAGAAAACTTGAAAAAGATATTCAAGAAAGAATAGTAAAAGCGTTAGAAAGAATAAGAATTAGACCCGAAGTTCATGTAAAAAAACTTGTAGGTGATCAAGGCTATAGATTACGAGTTGGCGAGTATAGAGTAATTCTAGATATTGAGAAAGATAAACTAATTATCTTAATAATAAAAATTGGTCATCGAAAGAATATTTATAAAAATTTATAATGTGCTGGGTGTAGGCCATAAGCCCCTTTAGACC
>CAZVNH010000058.1:0-8783 GCA_964628575.1 uncultured Thermoplasmatales archaeon
GAGTAGCAGGATTTAATGCATTGTAAAAAGAAACAGTCATTTGATCATTATCAACATCTGTTACAAAAATTGAGATTGTTGGATTAATATTGACATCATCTGAGTTATTTGCAGGTATTGGATTTATCGGTTTATTTGGTGGATTATTAGACGGAATAGTAATTGTTAGATTGATTCTATAGATAAAAACATTGTTTTGAGTTGTAATTGTTTCTTCTGCTGTGTATTCTTTTGTATTATGTTTAACTATAAATATACCAGTTTCTCCAATGTTTTCATTAAAATCAATAACATAGAAACCATCGGGATATATATCTGCATCAATTTGTTTATCTGAAAAGATAAGTGTTATTTGTTCAGGTGTTTTAATTTCACCATTAATATAAACATATCCTCTTACAGTACAAGGTATACTACCCTTTATAGTTGGTATAAAAGATATTATTGAAATTAAAATAATTTGAATTAAGATTAATGAGGTTATCTTATTTCTATTCATGATGAAAGCATTCCTATGATTATTAATAATTATATGTATATTACATAATATATAAAATTATATGTAAAAAAAATTTAAAAAATAAAGATGAGAAAGATTTATTTTTTCGGTTCAACATCTTCTTTTTTACTTTTTCTCTTTGCAACAAAGAATATTACTAATAGTAGGATAATTATTGCTAATAGTGTTAATACGTAAAGAATTGTGTTGTCATCTTCTTTTGTTTTTTCATCTGGTTTTTCAGGTTCTATTTCTACAGGTGCAGCGCTAATAATAATGGATCCTGCCTCCCATCCTGATTCAGCATCATTGCTATCTTTTGCTTTCACTTGTATTTTAAATGTACCAATAGAATCACAACTATAAGAAATTGTGTAAGGTACTCCTGAGTTAACAAAATCAGTCCATTCATCGACTATGTCATCACTATCCCAATCAAAACCATATTTTATTTGATCTCCATCAGGATCTGTTGCAGTAACTGTTATATTGACTTCAGTTGATTCTGTTGCTTCTGATGGTACATTAAAATCTGTTATAATAGGTGCAAAGTTAGGCTGAATGATATTTACTGTTGCCTCATCAGTATCAGTTGCACCGTCATCGTCCTTTACTTGTAATACTACAATATATGTACCAGCATCTGAAAAACTATATATTGCTGTTGAAAGAGTTGAATATGAAGTATCATATGTTCCATCATTATTAAAATCCCATCTGAAACCAATTATATCTCCATCAGTATCTGAACTTAATGATCCATCAAATGTTATATCTTCATTTGGAACACCGTTATATGGTCCTCCAGCGTCTGCAACTGGTTCTTCATTTGACTCTGTTATTGGTTGTTGTGGTGTAAAACCACCGTCTCCATCGCCGTCTCCGTCACCGTCTCCATCTCCATCGCCGTCACCATCACCATCACCATCACCGTCTCCATCGCCGTCTCCGTCACCATCACCTATAGGATCATTTGATGTATCGATAGTAATATTCATATGATAAACTGTTACATCTGGTATAACTGTAATTGTTTCATCGGCTTCCCATGTATTTCCAAGAACAGTTACATGGAATTTTCCGGTTTCTCCAGTGTTTTCAGAAAAATCGATATGATAAAAACCATTTGGTTCTCCACTTGGTGGTAAATCAGCGATATATTCTTTTGATGAAAAAACTAATTTAACTTCGTTAGGTGTCGTAATAATTCCATCAACATATACATAACCAGTTACAGGTGTTGGAATACTTGCACCAACTGATGTTGAAAGAATAGTTAACGTTGATATTAGCATTATATGAAATAAGATAATTGAAATTATCTTTTTTTGCTTCATTTTTTTTCCCTCTTAATTTTTATCATATTAATTATTCCTTTATATTTATTTAAGACGGGCAAGTCTCGAACATGATATTATGAGTTGTTGCATCCGATAAACCTGTTTGATCATAGCATACTGCGTTTATGTAATAAGTTCGTCCTGCGACAACTGGTGGTTCGATGTTTAACTCCCATTCTAAAGGATCACTTAAGGTACCAGCACCACTCATATCTGTTACAGGTAGATATTCAGGATGACTAACCCAGACTCCACCATCATAATAGGTGTTTACTCCACTATTATCATAGTATATTGCTACTGATACGTTTTCATAGTCAACAAATGTTTCAAAGTCATATGCTGTACCATTTATTTTAAGATAACTATAGGATTCAATACAAAAAGTTTCCATATTTTCTGGATTATTTATTGTAATAACTGGTGGTAGATTTTCTTCACAGTATACCCATACTTCAGCTGTATCTTCATCAGATACTAACTGACAGCATTCATAGTAACCTGTAACATTTGCCACATTTACATAGTCTCCACATTCTACAACTGTTGCGTTGAATTCGAGATGAACAAGCATACCTGGTATAAAACCTCCATCTCCGCCCCATTTAAGTTCAACACCACCGGTATATGGTGTCTTTGTCGGTTCGATTTCGCCATAGTAAGTATCTCCTTGGTAGATCATAGTAATATTTGTACTGCCATCTATATATGATAATCCATCTGGTAGGTAATCAGTAATGTTTATATCTGATAGAGAGCAACCATTCTCGTCAACATACATTGTTATATTAAATGTTACAATGTCTCCAACTTCTGCTGTATCAGTATAGAAATCCCAGTATCCAAAATCACCAAAGTCTCTCCATACATTTTTATTAAGACTGATACCTGGTACGCATGGTGCACATTGGTAATAGAATATTATTTCATCTTCATCAATATTACCTGCAGCATCAAATGCTTTTGCAAATACTGAATAATTATGGTCATGCTCCCATGATGGAACCTCTTCGTAATACCATCCTTCACCGATTGGATCATAAGTACATGTTAGATTTGTTTCACCATCCCAATCTGTACCAGTCCAATATAGACCTGTTGATTGATCAAATATTTGTATCTCTACATCTGTAACTATTGTTTCTTCATCATATGCAAGTCCAACTATTTCATATGGATCTATGCAATTGTTATATGTTTCTTCGTCAACTGGATATGTGATTTCAATATATGGATCTATATCATCTATAAACATGAACCATATAGTCACATCAGTTGTACATCCTGCATTGTCCTCTGTTATTGCTGTTACAAAGATGGTATGACCACTACAGTATGTCAAGTCTATTGCGTATGTGCCAAGACAAACCCATTCATCTGTTACATCATCATATGAACATGCCAACTCTTTATAATCCGATGTCCACTCTGCTCCATTCCAGAATAATCCTGTATCATTATCAAATACTGTGATATTTACATATTTAATACCGGTTTCAATATCATAAGCTGTTCCCCATATATCCTCGCTAAGCCATCCATTATATAGAATGGTTTCGTCAGCGGGATACTCAATTGTAATTATTGGTCCATGAGTATCTGTATAATATCTAAGACCTTCACCAGTGACATGTACCCAGTATTGTTTTCCTTCTTCAAGATGATCTAATGGACTCCATGGATCACCATATACAAAGCTGTCCCAGTCATCAGTTATTTCATCATAGTAGTATACAACATCATAACTTCCATCAATTGATGCAAGTACGTGTTCAACTGAGTTGTTACATGCAATTGCTCCAAATGGTAATGTGAGACTGTTCCATCCATGCTGCATCCATTGATCCCATACAATGGTACTGCATACTATAAACTGTGCAGGTATTGCCATTTCAGAGTTGAAATCCTCATCTTGAGCTATAGCATTTATTGTGAGGTCTGCTCCATTTTGATATTTGAAGATATCAACAAATGCATGGAAGTATTCATCGCCATATTTTCCTGGATTATATTCTGGATAGTAATAGAGTGTTGGTGCGTCACGTCTTCCGCCAGGAATCCATGCAACAACAGTTAGTTCATCTTTTGGAGTCTGTGAATCAGATGCATCAATAAGAACCTCTAACACTGGTTCACAATGTTCTGAGCCAAATGTTGGTTCAATAATTGTTATCTCTGGTCCATCATCTCCACCTGGTGCGCATACCCAGAAGGTTTCATTATCAACTTCACCACGGTTTCCAAGGCAGTCATATGCTCTTGCTTCAAGATAGTGGACACAGCCTCCTGTTAAGTGAATACATTCGGTGTAGATCATCCAATCTGTCCATTCGTCAAGATACCATATACGATACTCAATTGTTACATCTTCACATGGGCAGCATCCAAGATCGCCAAATCCTGTGAAACATATTTCTGTTCCTGGGAATATTAGCCATTGGTCATGACCATGTGAATCAGGTAGCATCTCAACTTTTGGATCGCCTACGATTTTCTCTGGTTTTGGTGGTGGTGTCATATCAACATAGAATGTTTTATTAAATACCTCTGTTGGGTGGCATACATTGTCTTTTGCCCAGTAGAATAATTCATGTTTGCATTCCTCCTGGAATTGTATTACCACTGATGGATCTTCAGTGAAATACCAGTAGAATTCAACAATATCTGGATCTGTATATCCATATGCAATAGCAAGGTCACCGCCCCAGCGGACGTTTTCATTCATTCCATCTGGGAAATAATATGTATCATTGAATACCCATCTATAGAATATTCCTTCAAGACCTGCTGCACATATATTATCTGGCATATCTGTTGCATTAATCCAGATTTTTGTTTCATTAGTTACACAATATTCATCTGGCTCCATACAGCATTCACAATCTTCATGTATACAGTTTGGATCACCAACTGTTAAAGTAACAGTCGGTTCGCTATTATCAACATAGAATGTTTTATTATGAATAATACTTGGATGACATACATTGTCTTTAGCCCAGTAGAAGAAATCATGTTGACATTCTTCTGTAAACATTATTTGTACTTTATCATCAGTTGTGAAATACCAATCATAATTGATTATATTTGGATCTGTATAGTCATAATTTGTAGCAAGTTGTGCACCAGTCATCACTTGTAATCCTTCTCCATCTGGATAGAATTCACCATCATACTCATATCTCCAGAATATTCCTTCAATTCCAGCCATACAAATATTTTCAGGTAAGTCATAAGCAGATAGCGTAAATGGAATATTACATTTTAAATGATCAGTACATTCATTTTCCCAATATCCATGATCTGGTAATGTCATTTCTACATATGGATTTGTATTATCAACATAAAACGTCTCATGATAGATTATACCTGGATGACATACATTATCTTTTGCAAAGAAGTATAGATCATGTATACATTCTTCGGTAAACTCGATATCAACTGTTGTTGCGTCAACACGATACCATAAGAATTCATATATGTCTGGATGTAGATATTCTTCACCATACATTTGATAAAGTTGTTCACCGCTTACAACTCCGGTTCCAGGTTCTGATGGATAATAAGTTTGGTTCCATTCATATCTCCAGAATATTGATTCTATTCCTGCTCCACATTCATTATCTGGGTAATCTGTTGCTGTAAGTGTTATTGGTGTATTACATTTCAAGTGATCAATGTAAGCAGCAGTTGTTCCAATTATTTGTTCTCGGAAGTATCCATGATGTGGATAAGTGATTGTTATATCTGGTGCTTCATCATCAACATAAAAGGTTTTATGATGTATTGGTCCGTGATTACAAACATTATCTTTTGTAAAGATGTATAAGTCATGTGTACAGTTCTCAAAGAATGTAAGCTGTAGGAAATCATCATTATATTTATACCAGTAGTAATCCGTGATTTCAGGAATATTGTATGCTTCTCCATAAATTGTAACTAAGTCTGTTCCATGTACTATTCCATCGCCAGGGCCGTCTGGATACATTCCATCATTCCAAGTATATCTCCAGAATATTGACTCAATTCCAGATGCACATTCATTGTCTGGTAAATCTTCAGCTGTTATGTTGAAGTATGATCCTGCTTTTAGATATCCAGTTGTCTCTGACATCTCAATATATCCATGATCTGGATATTCAAATTCTAAATCAGGTGGTGTACAGTCAACATAGTATGATCTATTTTGAATATCTGATCTGTGGCATACATTGTCTTTTACAAACCAGAATAACTTGTGCATGCAATCTTCATTGAATGATATTGCTTTTGAAGAGTCATCAACTCTATACCAGTAATAATCAGTAATTTCTGGTGTATCATATTGTGAACCATACATATTTACAAGTTCAGTTCCTGCAATAATACCAGTTCCTGCATCCATTGGATATGATGCATCATTGAATTCATATCTATAGAATATTGACTCAATTCCTGCGGCACAATCATTATATGGTAAGTCATGGGCATTAATTGTTATTTCTATACCACATTTTAGATAGTCTATTAAACCTTCACTTTCGTAAAATCCATGTACTGGTGGGTCTGATATATGGCTTACTGGATTTGAATCATCAACAAGGAAGGTATGTTGTTGTATATCTGTTGGATGGCATACATTATCTTTTGCAAACCAGAATAGTTTATGCTGGCATTCTTCGTTGAATGATATTTCTACTGTATCATTATCTATTTTATACCAGTAATATGCATATTCTTCTCCCTCATATCCATAGTTAAAGTAAAGATCGATTCCATGAACAATTCCAGGTCCAAAATCTGATGGATAATAATGTAAAGCTCCTGCTTCATCTATCCATTCGTATCTATAGAATATAGACTCGATACCTGCTTGGCACTTTCCAATATCTGTTGTGTTTATCCAAATTGATTCATCTTGTTTTAAATGGCCTATTCCTTCATCAATTTCATAGTAACCGTGTCCTGGTAGATCAAGCTCTAGAAGTGGTGGCGTATTATCAACATAGAAAGTGAAATTATAGATCGATCCATGATTACATACATTGTCTTTTGCAAAGTAGAATAACTCATGTGTACATTCCTCAGTGAAATTAATTGTTGTTTCGCCATCTTCTTTAAACCAATAATAGTTGATTATTTCAGGTTCTGTATATCCATAAAGACTTGATAGATCTGATCCACTGATAATACCACTACCTTCACTACCTGTTGGATAGCTTGTACCATTCCATTCGTATCTCCAGAATAGGTTCTCTATTCCTGCCATACATTCATTATCTGGTAAATCATATGGTGTTAATGTGAAATCTGTGTAACATTTCAAGTATCCTTCTCCACAATCAACTGGATAGTATCCATGATCTGGTAAGGATATATTTACCCATGGACCACTTCCATCAACATAGTATGTTTTTTCAATTATATCTGTTCTATGACATACATTATCTTTTGCAAAGAAGAATAGATCATGTTTGCATTCTTCATTAAAGCTGATATTAACTATTGAATCATTTACTTGATACCACCAGTATTCTCCAATATCCATTATATTATAATCTTCACCATATTTTGTAATTAATGTTTGACCATGTACAATTCCATCGCCAGGACCATCTGGATAGTTATCACCATCATACTCGTATCTCCAGAATATTGATTCTATTCCTGCCATACATTGGTTATCTGGATAGTCATTAGCTGTTATAGTTATTGTTGCTCCTACTTTCAAGCGTTCTTTATAGGTACTTGGCGGATCAATAAGATCAAAGTAATATCCATGTTCGGGATATGTAAGGTTTAACTGTGGTGGTTCGTCATCAACATAATAAGTATGATCCTTGATTATTCCATGGTTGCATACATTGTCTTTTGCAAAGTAGAATAGTTTATGTATACAGTCTTCATTGAATGTAATTTCAACAGAATCATCATTGATATAGAACCAATAAAAGTCTGTGATTTCTGAAACATTATATGCTTGACCATATAAATCTACAAGAGTTGTTCCTGCTATTACATTATCATTCATAGCATCTGGATAAGAGGTACCATTCCATTCATAACGCCAGAAAATTGATTCAATTCCAGCGCTACATTGATTATCAGGTAAATCCTCGGCGTCAAGATTTATATATGCTCCTGCTTTTAGATTTCCACTGCAGCAATCAATAGGTATATATCCATGACTTGGATGGGTAAGATTTACTATTGGAGGTGTGCAGTCTACACGATATGTTTCGTCTTTGATATCTGTTCTATGACATACATTGTCTTTTGCAAAATAGAATAATTCATGTTCACATTCTTCTGCAAATGTTACTTCAACGAATTTATAATCAACCTTGTACCATAGATAATCTGTGATTTCAGGTACATCATAATCATCTCCATAATTATCTACAAAGTATGAGCCGTTAACTGTTCCTTCATCTCCAAGTTGTGGAAACGTTTGGTCATTCCATTCATAACGGTAAAAGATTGATTCAATTCCTGCTGCGCATTGATTTTTAGGTAGATCATATGCGCTAATGTTTACAACATGTCCGCATTTAATAAAGTTAACATCTCCACCATAATATCCATGTCCTTCATCAGGAATTGCATTAACTACGGGTATTGAATCATCAACATAGAATGTATAATCTACAATTCTATCAAATCTATTACATACATTATCTTTAGCAAAGAAATAAAAATCATGTTGACATTCTTCGTTAAAAGATATTGTTTTTTCATCATCATCTACTCTATACCAATAATAATCTGTTATTTCTGGAACATCATATGCATCTCCATAAAGTGTTACAAGCTCTGTGCCATGAACTATTCCTGTTCCTGGACCTGATGGATATAGGTTAACATAACCAGATGGATCAGTCCATTCATAACGATAAAACAAGCTTTCTATTCCAGATGAACAATTAAAGCTGTCCTGAGCACTTATTGTAATTTCATGTCCTTTTTTA
>CAZVNH010000058.1:8793-10586 GCA_964628575.1 uncultured Thermoplasmatales archaeon
AATCCATGACCGCCAAAGCTTATACCCAATGAAGATGGTCCATCACAATCAACATAAACTGTTTTGTCATAAATTGGACTTGGATGGCATACATTGTCTTTTGCAAAATAGAAAATATCATGCTGGCATGCATCATCGAAGTGAAGTACAACTGATGTATCATTTCTTCTATACCAAACATAATTTGTTATTTCTGGTATATCATATGCATCTCCATAAAGTGTTACAAGTTGTGTTCCTGGTATAAATCCGCATCCTGGATCTGGATCAGTTGGATAACTTACTCCTTTATATTCATATCTCCAGAATATCGATTCTATTCCTGCCATACAGTCATTATCTGGAAAATCAGTTGCATTTATGTAAAAGTTAAAACCGCATTTTAGAAATTCTTTATCTACTGTTTCATCATAATAATATCCATGCTCATCTGGGAAATCAATCTCTGCAGTTGGAGGTGTGTTATCAACAAAGTATTCTTGATAATCTATTTCAGTTCGTTGACATACATTATCTTTTGCAAACCAATAAAGTTCATGGTAGCATTCTTCTAAAAACATTATATCAGCGCTATCATCGTTTTCAAAATACCAGTAATAATCTGTTATCGTATCATAATCATACTTATCACCATATAATGTTACTAAGTCTCCACCCCAAATAATTCCGGTTCCAGGTTCTGATGGATAATTAGTTTGGTTCCATACATATCTCCAGAATATTGTTTCAACTCCAGCAGAACAATTGTTATCAGGCATATCTGTTGCTTTAAGTGTGAATGTTGTATTGCATTTCAGATGTTGAATACATTCTTGTCCAAAGTCTGGTTCTCCATAACATTCTTTATAATATCCATGATCAGGATATTCGATATCAAGAACTGGTTCCTCATCATCAACATAAAATGTTAAATGATATACAACAGAAGGATGACATACATTATCTTTTGCAAAGAAATATAGATCATGTTGACATTGTTCGAAGAACATAACATCTGTTGAATTAGCATCAACCCTATACCAACAATAATTATATATCTCTGGATTTAGATAATCATCGCCATAAAGTTGATAGAGATCTTCTCCACATTGAACATTATCTGGACCTTCAGAGGGATATTCCTGTCCATCAAATTCATAACGCCAGAATATTGATTCAATATCTGATTGACACATATTATCAGGATTATCATATGCTTTTAATGTAATTGGTGTTTCTATTTTTAGATAGTCAACATCTCCTTTGTAATATCCATGACCTGGATATTCAACCTCGACGAAAGGTTCTGTATCATCTACATAATAAACCTGATGATGAAATTCATAGTTACATAGATTATCTATTGCAAAATAGTATAGATCATGTTGACATTCATCATCAAAATGAATTGGTTCATCATATATATACCACCAGTAATCTGTAATATTTTCATCAATTGGACAGCATTCATCTGGTAGACTTGCGCCATCGATTGCTCCAGCTTCACCTGGTGCTGGATACAAGGTACCATTCCATTCATATCTCCAATAAAGTCCTTTTAATCCAACATTGCAGGTATTATCAGGCATATCAACAGCATCAAGAGTGATTTCTGCTCCTGCTTTTAGATAACCATGGGTATCATTTACTCGCATATATCCATGATCTGGATGTGTCTTGATTATTTTTGGAGGTTCGACATCTACTCGATGTTGTTGTTTCCAATGTTCTTCAACATTACACATCCCATCTTCACTCCAGAATTCTAGTTCATAGAATCCAGAAATATTAAAATGGTATTCGTATTGAAATGT
>CAZVNH010000059.1:0-6452 GCA_964628575.1 uncultured Thermoplasmatales archaeon
TCATATTTTGATTCTATTAAACAGGCAAATCCCCAATCTGATTTTAAACCAATGTCTTTTTTAAAAACTTCATTGTCATATATTATCGTCATTTTCATTTTATCACTATGCCTTCCTTTTCTTAAATAAATGCATAGGTTAGATATTCATCTGCTGCTCTCTGAACACAATAAATAATCAAATGAGGATTTTTAACAAATGCTTAACCATCATCTCCCATATGAAAAAGTCCACCACAGATACCTTCACAAACACCATAATCTATACATTTTTCTTTATCAATTTTAATTCTCAATTTGCTATTTTTTTTATTAATATCTGTTTAAATTTTAATAAATAACTTTTTTGAATTTAATACTGTAATTGATCGAGCCTATTTCCTCCTTTCTAACATAACGCAAATACCATATAGCACCTTTATGCCATTCTCCATACAAAACCTGATGGCATTTGGATTCAGAACCTGGTTGCATCCACACTTTGTTGATTCCAAGATTCTTGCATTCTTTAGCTATCTCTTCAGTGATTTTTGGAGGGACAACAATATCCACTACATCTGGTAGTATGGGAAGTTCCATTAAATTAGAATAGCACTTATTACCATATATCTCGATAGTATTAGGATTTACTGGATAAACAGTATAGCTAGCGTGCTTTAAATCTAAGTAAATTTTGTTACCATATTTTTCTGACTCTTTTGAGACACCCACCACTTCAAATACATTTTTTTTATCCAGAAACTCGTTTATTATTTCCTGATTTACTGCCTGCATAATTATCCCATAGGTTTCTTTTTAGAACCACAGTTTGGGCACTTCCAATATCCACTTTTATTTTGTTTTCCTATAATCTCATTGATGTATTCTCGATAGGACTTAGGTATATACTCCATTTTCCAACCACATTTTTCACAATATTTCATTTTAATCCTTTTTAATTAACTTTACTACTGACAAATTGATTCCCATACTAAATCAAGGAGATTTTTTACCTCTAATTTTCCTCCATTTCTATTTGATGCGTTTCTGATGTTTATTTCGCATGTAGGACATAGGGTTACTAACGTATCTACTCCTGTTTCAAGAGCTTGGTTCATACGTTTATCTGCTAGTCTTTCAGCAAGAGATTTATCAGTAACAAGAACGCCTCCTCCTCCACCACAACATTCAGCTTGCTTACCGTTGGTTTCCATCTCTACTAATTCTACACCAATTTGTTTCAATATCTCTCTTGGCTCATCAGTCATTCCCATGCCTCTTGCTACATTACATGGATCATGATAAGTTACCTTCAATCCTAATTTCTTTAAATTATACTTAGGTAGTTTTTCTGCAATTACATCAATCACATATTTAGGCTTGAGATCAGGGTAAGCTTTCTTAATAAAAAATGCACAAGTAGTACAAAGACATATAAATTCCTTATGAGGAAAAATCTTTCTAAATTCATCTTTATGTGCAGCAAGATCATCTTTATAACCTAATACTGCAAATGGCATACCACAGCAGATTTCATCTATGACCTTTGGTTTAATATCTAATTCTTTTAGAATCTCAAGATATTTTTTTGCATCTTCTGTTCTTTCAAGAAAACGACATCCAAGTAGGACCGGTATTTCTCCTTTTTGAACTGGTGGTTCAATTTCTTTACCAAAAATATTTCCTGTTTGTTTAATTTTATTCAGAAGATTTTTATGTGCTTCGTATTCAAATCCTGCCTTTACAAGATCTGACCTTGCAGCAGTTAAAATATCTGGAATAGAAACATCTGCTGAACACTTCTCCATGCAATCTTTGCAAAAAGTACATTGATATATTTTATCTGCAATATATTGAGACGGTTCAAGTTGTCCTGTTAATAGTCCATATGATAGTATTACTTTACCACGCGCTCCATCTGCTTCCCATCTTAGATCTTTGAATACTGGACAACCTTCAAAACAATAAGCACATCTTATACATCTGTTCATATCACTTTCCCAATCTTTTAAATATTTAGTTTTTATCATTAAAATATCACCTTTTAGATTTTATCTCACTTTTATAACTATTAATAGCATTCTTTAATGTATTAATAGCAAGGACACTACAATGCCGATGTTCTATTGGAAGACCACCTAATATTTCAAGAAGTTGTGAACTAGAAAATTCATTTGCTTCATCGATAGTTTTACCTTCTATTTTCTTTGTTAACATACTACCACAAGCAATAGTCGCTCCGCATCCATCTGTCCAGAAAAACGCTTTTATTATTTTACAGTTCTCAATTTGTAAAGTTATTTTCATTGTATCACCACAAGGTCCTTTTATCTCACCGATTAAATCAGGTTTATTTAAAATACCAAAATTACTTGGATTTCTGTATTCTTGAATAACTATCTTGGAATATGTTTTTTCTTCATCATATTCTATTTTTTTTTGAAGACTTCTTATCAAATCTTCCAAATCCTGATCATCACTCATATATCTAACAACCCTTCTATTTTTTCCCACATTTTTTTAATATCATCACATAAATTACCATTTGAATATTCAAAAATAGTCTTTTCATCTACCATTGCCCGTGTTATACTATTGTCATATGATAGTTTACCAACAATAGAAATATTATTTTTTTTACAATGATCTTCAATTTGTTTTAAATTTTCAAGATTAATATCATACTTATTGATACAAACAACTGCTGGTATTCTAAAATGATGAGTAACATCATAAATCCTATTTAAATCATGAATTCCAGATAGCGTAGGCTCTGTTACAATAAGAACTAGATCAACACCAGTAATCGAAGCAATAACTGGACATCCAATTCCAGGAGGACCATCAATTAAAATCAAATCCATATTCATCTCTTCAGCGATATCTTTTGCATTATTTCTTACCAGTGTAACAAGTTTACCAGATGCCTCCTCAGCAGTTTTCAAAAAAGCATGTGACATTGGTCCAAATCTAGTATCAGAGATATAAACAAATCCAGATTCTCTATCAATCATTTTTATTGCATCGACTGGACACACATAGGAACAAACACCACATCCTTCACACATATCCTTGTTTACTACAATATCTTTACTTATTGCATTAAATTTACAGAATTCATAACATTTTTTACAATATGTACAAATATCCTTGTTTACTGAAGCTGTTTTTAATCCATGAAAATTAATTGTTTTTTTAATTTTAGGTTTTAGAATTATATGTAAATCAGCGGCATCAACATCACAATCTGCAAAAACAGAATTTTTCACAAGAGATGCAAAAGCAGCAGTTATAGATGTTTTTCCTGTACCACCTTTACCACTGATTATTGTAAGCTGTTTCATTTTTTCACCTTTTCTTGAATCCTGTTAAAAACAAGTTCAAACATCTCATACCACTCATTAACCTCATCTACCAAAGCGATTCCTTTTGAATATAGATGTGCGGTTTCTTTGCTATCTGGTAGTTTTAATAGGATAGGTATATTTTCTCTTTTACAATAGGTTTCAACTTTGTCATCACCTATTCCATCACGATTGATTATAACACCAAAGGGAATTTTTAGATACCTTACTACTTCAATTGCAAGTTTAAGATCATGAAAGCCAAAGGGAGTGGGTTCAGTAACAAGTATACAATAATCTGAACCAATTATTGTTTCAATAACAGGACAAGAAGTACCAGGTGGAGCATCGATTATAACATTTTTATTAACATCAATTTTCCTTTTCAAAGATTTAATAATTGGAATTGATTGCATTTCCCCAACATTCAACAAACCTTGATAGAATTCAATACCCTTAGTCCGTCCATGCTCAATTTTTCCTATTATACGATTATTCCAATTGATAGCATTTCTCGGACAAACAAGCTCACATCCTCCACAAGAATGACATAACTCTGGAAACACAAGAACCTCAGATTTAACAACAGCAAGTGCATTATAGGCACAAAACTCTGAACATTTTCCACAATAATCACATTTTTTTTTATCTATCTCTGGAAAACTAACCATTATATCTTCTGAATTATTGATTTTTATTTTTAGAAAGATATTTGAATTAGGCTCTTCAACATCACAATCAATAAACTGAGTTTTTTTTATACTCAAAGCTAGATTTGTTGCAATTGTTGTTTTTCCTGTCCCACCTTTACCACTGGCAATTGATAGAATCATCTTCTCACTTAATGACAGCTGCCAGAGTGGTGTTCATGATGATGTTGGTCACGAAAAGCATGTTGGCCACAGGCATCCGATATACCAGCTTTTTGTAATCGACCTTGTTTAAAATCATCAATCGCATCTTTTACTGTACCAAAGGCACCAATATAAACCTCAATACCTAATTCTTCAAACATTGAAATCGCACGTCTTCCTAACCCTCGACAGACCATTATATTAACTCCTTCTTTTGCCATAATCTCAGGAGGATATCCCTTTCCACCCATGTGTTCACTTGTGTTTTTTATTACTTTAATCTCATTAGTATCGAGATCTACTATTGTATATGTAGGTACTCTTCCAAAATGTTCTCCAACATGATTATCTAATCCCTTTTCTCCAAGAGTTGGAATACATATTTTCATTTTTTACCTCCGAGTTCCAGAATGACTATTAACAGTCGGACTTTCTGTTTCTTTTAAAACCCCTTTTTTATATTTCTCAATTGCTTCATTTATTTTCCCATTTGCACCTGTAAATACCTTTATACCAGCGGCAGATAATGTTTGAAACGCATTTGGTCCCATATTTCCAGTGACAACTGCTTCAACTCCTGATTTCGCTACTATTTGTGCAGCTTGTATTCCAGCACCACCAGAAGTAATAGCATATTCATTTGAAATTGATTCAAAATCCATTGAGTCGATATCAACAATTAAAAAAAAGCTACATCTACCAAATCTTGGATCAATTTCAGATTCTAAATTATCAGTTTTTGCTGTAACAGCAATCTTCATATCTTCACCTCATATTTGTCAATGCTATTTCAGCTGCATTCACAAGTTGATATGCAATCGGTGAGGCTGTAACAGCTGGATGCGTTCCAAGCTGGAATGTAGCGATATCATCCGTAGTCATCCTTTTCTGGATGCATGCACTAATTGTATTAACCAATTCACCAGCGCTACGTCCACCTCTTATCTGCCCACCGATTATTTCTCCTGTTTTTTTATTAAAAACAAGTTTTACTTTCATTTGAGCCACTCCTGGCATTCCACCAGGGTGTCTATTTGGTGACTCTGCCTGACCAACTACTGTTTCATAGCCACATTCCTTAGCTGTTTTTTCACTAAGACCTGCCATTGCAAAAGTTTTATCACCAACAACAGTGGAAAATACACCAACTACACCCGGGTTTTCACGTCTTTTACCAAATATATTAGCCCCAGCAATTCTTGCTTCCATAGTAGCTATCGACGCTAGCTTGAGACCAGATTTATTATCAGTAAAAAACGATTTTTTACTTGTACAATCTCCACAAGCAAATATGTTTTCATCAGATGTCATCATACTAGAATCAACTACTATACCACCTTTATCTACGTTCAAACCAGCACTTTCAGCAAGTGTAATATTTGGTTTAACTCCAACAGCAGCTATGAGAAGATCTGCTTTTAGTACTCTACCGTCTGAAAGCCTTACACCATTTACTTTTTGATCTCCTAGAACCTCCTCAAGTTTTACCCCCGTGATTAAATTTATTCCTCTTTCAGCAAGAGCTTGTTCAGCTTCTTTACAGAACTCTTCTTCAAAAGCCAACATTAGACAATGAGGAAGTAACTCGATAACGGTTACATTTACATCTCTGTTTTTCTTAAACTCATCAGCAAATTCAACACCAATAAATCCTCCACCTAAAATTACAATATCTTTTGCGTTGTTAACTTTCTCTAGTAATTCTTTTAAATAAACACTGTCCTTTTTTATCATATATACGTTATCGTTATCTAATCCTTTAATTGGAAGCTCCATACGTAGAGAACCAGTTGCTAAAATAAGCTTATTATAAGAAATAGTCTCTCCATTTTCTGTAATTATATTTTTTTTCTCACGATCAATTCTTTCTACACCATCAACAAAGAGTTCTATTCCATTACCTGTAACAATTTTATCGGGTATCATATTGTTCTCAGGTGAATTAACTGTACCATAAATATATGGTATACCACAAGGTATCTGCACCTGCTTCTCTTTTCTTATTAAAATAACTTTTTTATCTGGGTAATGTCTTCGACATGTTAAAGCCGCTGGAATACCAGCTGCACTTCCCCCAACTATAACTACATCTGCTTGTTTCATTTCCTACCTCCATTATCTTTTAATTTTTTTTTCAATTAAATTATTTATAATTTCCACATCTTATGCTCTCGTCATAGGAGCCTCACATTTTGGACATTTTCTATTATAACAAGGGATTCCTAATTGATGTGGCTCTCTGTAACCACAATTTGAACATACACATTCCCCACCAG
>CAZVNH010000059.1:6462-7044 GCA_964628575.1 uncultured Thermoplasmatales archaeon
CTCTACGTCCACGTCTTCCAAACCCTCCTCCACTACCTCTTGGCATTTTTTTCACTTCTTATTATTTACAATCTGTTCAATTTTTTCAACTATTTTTTCAAAGGCTTTCCCTGCATCTGTTGAGGCATTATTAATAAGAAACGGCTCACCTGTATCACCAGTCACAACTATTCTTGGATCAATTGGGACTTTCCCAAGAAATGGCACTTGAAAATCTCTGGAAGCTTTTTGTCCCCCACCAGTTTTAAAGATATTAATTTCTTTATTACAATGAGGACATTTGAAACTACTCATATTCTCAATTATTCCAATAATAGGCATATTCATTTTTTTAACAAAATTAATAGATTTACGTACACTTATCAAAGCTAAATCCTGCGGAGTTGTTACTATTATTGCTCCATTACTATTTGGAATAAGTTGAGCAATGCTAAGCGGTTCGTCACCTGTTCCTGGTGGAAGATCTACAATCAGAAAGTCCAAATCACCCCAATCAAAATCACCAATAAATTGTTTAATGGCAGCCATTTTCAAAGGACCACGCCAAATAACAGGAGAATCTTTATCCTGTAAAAGTAAACC
>CAZVNH010000059.1:7054-10572 GCA_964628575.1 uncultured Thermoplasmatales archaeon
TAATACCACTTGGTGAAGATTCTGGTTTTTTATCTTCAATTCCTAGAATTTTAGGAATACTTGGGCCATGTAGATCACTATCTAATAATCCAACATTATATCCTTTTTTTGAAAGGGCAAAAGCAAGATTAGCAGAAACGGTGCTTTTACCAACACCACCCTTACCGCTCAATACAATAATCTTATGTTTTATCTTATCTAAGTTTTTTGTTACTTTTGAGTTATCGTATATATTTTTTTCCATGTAATCTACCTTCTAAAGATCTTTTTCTAAATCTATCGTAATAACTTTTTATATAAAAAGAAGGGCAAAGTAGACTTTATAGTCTTACTGTGAACCTTCTTTTTTTTCTTTTGATAATTCTTGAAGTCTTTCCTTTATCATTTTCATTTCATCTTCTAAACTCTTGATTATATTCTCTAGGTAAGTTTTTTCTTCTTCTTTAGTGGGCTGAAAATACACATTAGTGTAAGACTGTGGTCTGTAGTAGGGGCTGTCATAGCCTCGCCACCAGAATCCTCTACCACGTCTCCAGAAGCCTCGCCCGAAGCCTCTACCAAAACCAGGATTTGCATAACCAGGCCTGTTATTTCTAGCACAGTATCCTGATGCTCTTCCGGTCATAGGTCCATGACCAAGAGGACCTGTTCTATCGCCGCCAGGCATTTTTTATCACCTCCATTTACATTTTTTTTCTTTTTCATTCCAAAAATAGCAATTATCTTCAATACAATCTTGAGGTTCTCGTGTTAGAAGTACCATTGGGCATTTCATTTTATCTTCCATCTGATAATTTTTTTTTATTTCCAAATTTTCTCATTCTTGCATGAAGTTCTTTTATTCTTTTTTCTGTGTGATTTTCATATTTATCCATTTTACAATCCGCCATATTTTTAAGTATAGATTTAAGTAAGCAGAACCTTAAAGTAGTTAGTTAGAGGTAAATGCGATATGTTTAGGAAGAAAAACTTATCAATTATCTAAATTAACTTAAAGATTCTACCCTTATAGAACCATGTATAGTTTGATATTGATAAATGTTATGACAATAAATATTAAGAAAAAGTTAGATATAATCAATAATTATTAAAAAAATTTAAATAATTGTTGTTTATTTTAAATATTATATAATTTTTATTATGAGGTAAGAAAATGACTCGAAATAGCATTGAGTTAGATGAAAAAGATAGAAAAATAATCACCTTACTATACGATAATCAAGATATATCCCAAGAAGAAATTGCACATAAAGTTAAATTATCACAACCATCTGTTGCAATTCGTATAAAAAAGCTTAAGGATAAAGGGATAATAGATCAAATTATTGGTGTAAACCTAAATAAAGTAGGTATATATGTAGCGATGGTAAAAGTAAGAACAACAAATACTACCAAGATTTTGAATATGTTTCGTAAATGCCCCTTCTTTTTAAATGGATTTATTATATCAGGTGAAAAAAATTTAATGTTATTATTTGCAGGTGAGGATTTAGCTTCTTTAGAGTCTATTATCGATGAACGTTTAAGACCTGATGAAGATGTTCAAGGTGCTGATTTTAATATCATAATATCAAGTATAAAGGATTTTATAATGCCTATAAAATTGATTGAAAGACCTCTTATTAAACCTCCTTGTGGAATAGAATACAAAGAATGTCAAGCATATCAAGAAAATCGTTGTTTTGGTTGCCCTGCTACAAATCGATATAAAGGTGTATTTTTTTAAAAATAATATTACTTCTACTCTACAAATATTATACTGTTTATTATCAAAATATAATATTTATTTATTCAAATTTTAATTTAATGCAACAAAAGTATTTATAATAAATAATGATATATTTATTAACTTATTTGAAGAGATGGGATGAGAATTAAATGAACAGAGTTCAAAAAAATAATTATTGTGTTTCAGTTATTGTTAGTATTCTTATTGTTATAGTTATAAGTATAATCATTATTGTTCCAATATATGTTTATCTTACTGGAATGCCAAAAAAAACAGGTCCTATAGCTCTTACAATTGATTGTAAATACTATAATGATACAAGGATATTGAAATTAACTCATCTTAATGGTGATTCTATATATGATGCAGTTACAATAGATGAAGTAGATGGAAATTCATGGAATAATATAGCTATTAGAATTAATGATTTATTAACAGGACCTAATGGAGTAGGAAAAGCAAATATAACAGGAATACCAAATCAACAAAATTTTACAAAAGGAGATATTATTACAATTATATTTGATGGTGATTTTATTGAATCTGAAGATGTTATCACGATATATTACACTCCAAAGGGTCAGCTAATAAAAGAATATATTATCAAAATAAATTAGCTTTCATCGGTTTGAGGAATAGGGGAAACTTGCGGTTCTTCTTTAGCGTTATTTCTAAATTTTTGTACTTCAGATACGGAAGGGATTTTTGGTTTAAATGATTTCTTCTTTCTACGATTGTATTCTTCAATACCTATTTCATCAAGTATTTCTTTGCCTTTTTTTCTAAATTCATCCATTGTTTCATTAATGTTATCAATTGTTTTTTGTAAAACAAAAAGAACTGGTATCATAAAATGTCTGAAACCTGCAGGAAAACTTTCAAATCGTATATCACCTTTCCCTAGAACCCTTACTCTCCATCCAGGCTCTTCTCCAAGAAAAGTTACGGGGAAACCCATACCTGCATTAAGTTCTGGAGAAAACGTTGGATCTGCCTCAATCCATTTACCATTTACATATAATTCAGCTTCACCATGTAATGATTCAAGAAAACCAAGTGTATCATATGTCTCTCTAAGAATTGGATTAGGTTCTAACCATGTATCATATAATTGCTGCTCAGGTGCTAAACCATATAATCTATATCTAGAAGGAATCCCACCTGCTCGAGCAATTGCACAAAGTAAAGAAAGCTGATCAAGACATGCACCACCTTTTGATCTAAATGCACCAAGTGCTCCATGAAGTGGTTTAAAAATTAGTTTTTTTTCACACATTACCCAATTATATGCAGCATTTGCAAATTGTTCGTCTTTAATTTTTCCAGCACCTAATTTTTTAGCAATTGCTCTTATCTCTGGTTTATCACATTCACAAAAACGTGTTGGTCTTAGATATGTTTTATTACTAACTGGTGGTAAATCTTCATAATCTTTTTTAGTTAGTTGTTTTCTAGAGTCAAATTCACTTTCATCTTTGATATGTGCCCATGGTTTTCTATGTTTATGTAAACGGGCTTTATATGCAGGCATATTTTCAGAAATAAAACCTGGATGTTTAGAAATTATTAACGTAAGTGGCCCTAGCTGAGTTAAAAAATTCCTCATCAGAGGCCAGGGTATAAAATTTCCATTTCCTGTTCGTTCTGGAACGCTCATTTTTTCACTCCTATCATTATAATTCTTTTGCCATAAGATCTCTCATTAGATTGCCACATCCTCTTCCTTCAGCTCCAGACATTCTTGTAACTTCTGATTCTATAACAACTCGCTTTTTACCACATTCAGGAC
>CAZVNH010000060.1:0-10556 GCA_964628575.1 uncultured Thermoplasmatales archaeon
ATGCAAACCTATTAATAATTATATTATCAATTGTATCTAGTATAATATTTCTAGGAATACTTATTTACTATGAAATAAACCATTCACCAAAAACACTTTTAGCATTAATATTAGTATTAATAGGATCATTTATAATTGAAGGGCTATATCGAAAATATACATCAAGAATATTAAAAACAAGAACATAAAAAATAATATTAAATATTCTATAATTTTTCAAATTCCAACATATTTGTAGGATCTTCAATTGTACTTAAAGTAACTCTATTATTATCATTTGAAAAAATATAATTATATGAAAATATTTCATATAGTTCATCTTCTGTTAATACTAAAATAGAATTGTTAATTTTCCAACTACCGCTAGAATTTTTCTCATCTAACACATGATAATAGGTTCCATTGGAAAGAAACTCATACATTTCATAATTAACAATATTTTCAGATTCCTCAGTTGTATCAGGAACTTGATCTTCTGGTATATCTGATTCAGTATTTATTAATCTCCATTTACCTATAAATTTATCAGTATCATTAGTAAAATTATTTTTGTTTTCCTGAAGATCTACTTTTAGAATAACAATTATAGACATTATAATTACCAGAGCTGTTGCAGATGCTACTATAAGTTTAATAATCATATTTTACACCTGATACTGGGGATAATATAGAGTTATCATAGAAATTAAAGGGGAAAGAGGGGAGGAAAAGATGGGATAAAAAAATTTTATATTTTCTCAAACTCTGCAAACCTCCAAATATTTTCATATAATACTAAAAACTCTGATAAATATTAAATTTTGACTTAAAAACAATTAAGAAATAAATGCAAAACGAATAAAAACAAATTTATACAAAGATTTTTTTTCTTTAGTATATTCTATAGATCTACAGTTATTCTATTAAGTACTTTTTTAAAAACAGTATATTGATATTTTTTTATTGATCTATCAGTAAAAGAAGCTATATTAGTTGAAAATCTTATATCTTATAAACTTTAATTCTACAAATTTAATTCCTTAACTATTATTTAATTAAAAAGAATAACTATTCTTCAATAATTGAATGATATTGGCTTGCTAGATAGAATTTATGAATAAGATGTTGAAGGGTTATTTCTCCAAGAATCTTCCTATCTTTATCAATGACAGGTAAACGACGTATTCGATGTTTTATCATCTTTTGTAGAATCTCAACTATTTTTTCATCACATCGTGCAGTAATCGGATTTTTATTCATAGCATCCTCTGCTTTACCTTTAGTACCACGAAGCTTATACCGTTGAACTGAAAACATACTATACGAGGTTTTAGGCGGAGCAAGTATTTCTAAAACATCTTGTCTAGTAATTACACCTACCAACTCTTTTTTTTCTAAATTATAAACAACCCATACATGTGATCTTCCATCAAGAATGGAAAGGACATCAATTATTGGAGTATCTTTGTCAACAATTGGAAGGTCCCAAACTTTTTTATCCATTAGTTGCTCAACTTTAAGCTCATAAAACTCAGAAACAAGTTTTTGTTCATTTTTTTTCATACTCATACTCCATACTCCTTTATATCCTTTATTTATTTTTTATTTTATCTGTGCTTCCCCAGATCTTATAATTGCAAATCTAGCAGAAAGAGGCCCAATAATTTCAAAAACAACAGTTGTTGCAGCAACAGTTGTAACAACAATACTACCTAACTCAGGATGACCTGCTTCTGCAAGTTTATTGGAAGCAATAAGAGATAAACCAATTGCAACACCAGCTTGTGAAAGAATACCAAGACCAATGTTATTGCGAATTACGGAATCTGTTTTTGAAATAAATGCTGAAATATAGCTACCGCTAATAAGACCAAGAGTTCTACATATAATATAAACCAGTCCAATAGCACCGATTGAGGCTAAAAGACCAAGATGAAGATTAACACCAGCAATTACAAAAAACAAGATATATATTGGTAAACTAACAGATTTAATATGATCAAAAACAGGTTTATTATCTTGAGGATACAAATTAATAATAACAAGTCCTAGAGTCATACATGAAAGAATAAGGGAAACATCTAATAATACTGATAAACCTGCAGTTATAAAAATTGCGGTTAAAGAAAGAGCAATTATTTCTTCTCGTTCAATAAGTCTCTTGAAAATAAATGCAAAAACAACTCCAACCATTCCTCCAATTAGAATTGCTATACCAATATCAGTAAGTGGTACAAATAAGATATTTGAAACAGAAAAAACACCAGAATATATCACACCGACAATAGCAATAGAAAAAGCATAAATTAAAATTGCAAAACCATCATCAAAACCAACAACTGCTAAAATAGCGTTTGTTAGTTTGCCTTTTGCTTTATACTCTTGAAGCACAGCAACAGTTCCAGCTGGTGCACTAGCAGGAGCCATAGCAGCAAAAATAATTGACAATGGAATATTATTTGTTAATAAATAAACACCAATAAAAACAATAAAAAATGCGCCTAATGATTCACCAATAATAATAGCAATAATGCTTTTACCCATCTTCCTTAAGATAGAAAATGTTAGTTCTCCCCCAATGATAAACGCGACAAAACCTAGAGCAATATTAGTCATTGTTTCAATCTCAACAGGGGTTAAACGAATAACACCTATTACATCTGGACCGAGAACAATACCTGTTGCTATATATCCGACAACACCTGTTATCTTCATTAAATGAGTTCCTTTTCCTATAAGAAAACCAAGACCTATGGCGATACCTGCAAGTAGAATGTAATTTAACAATAAGTTCACCTATGAAATGGTCTATTGATAATAAGTTTCAGGTATTTTTTATTTGCCTTTTGTTCTTTATTTTCTATTAAAATTGTGAGCAATTCAATAAGATCGATATTGCCTATTAAATGTAGATTATCATCTACCACGGGTAACTCTTCGAGATCATTTTCATACATTTTAACAAAAGCTGTTTTTAATGTATCGCCATCTTTAACATAAACAGATGCAGTCATAAGTTCTTCAGCTGTTTTATTTCCAATGAATTCTAAAGCATTAAAATATTCAAATGAGCTTGGAATAAGATTCATAAATTCATGTTTGATTAAATTTTTAAGAGTGACCCTTCCAATCAATCTTTGTTTATCATCTATAACATAAACAGATTTAAAGCTTGGATTTCCAATCATCATTTTTGCAATATCATCTAATGATGTATATTTTTCTACAAATCCAGAATATGGTGTTACAAGCATTCTCATATCCTTAATTTTTACTGATTCAACCATATTTTTTACTCCTCTATTTCAACCTATTTTTTCTAAAAAAATTACAAAATATTATACCGATAAATATACCAATAATACATCCGATTAAAGGTTGAATAATGGAGAATTCATTTTCATCAATTAATGAATTGGTTACAGGAGTATTTGAATTTGACACAGGAACACCGATATATCGAGAAGAATATGAACCAGAACTGCTTGTAAGCCCTACCATACCAGCAATAAGATCACTATATTTATACTGGAAAATAGCATTATCATATGAGGACTCATTTTCCAAACTTTCAGCTAACTCAAAATAACTAACAGATAAAATAGGCTCGATACCTTGTATTCTACTTTCACTGATACTAATACTTGCACTATCACGAGCTCTTTCAAGTTTATCCACTGTAACACCATCAACAAGTTCTAATGCCAGATTTCCTTTTACTAAAGCTTCTAAAGAATCAAACAAGGCTGCGGCTGGATAACCTTGTTCAATGTCATCGCGAGCAGTAACAAGTAATTCTTCAGCGCTTGTTAGAAAAGTAGAACTCGTTCCCATTTCTTGTAAAAGAACAGTTGCATAAGCAATTGATTGCTGTGCGTTGTCTATATAATCTTCTGCAAGGGCTGTAATTATTTTCTTTTCGATTTCATTAGTATCATTAAACTTTAATGAAAGATTAATCCACCATTCGATACTATTACTTCTTTCATATGAATAAGCAAGCTGATATAAACCATTCAGATAATTACTATTATTAAAACTAATAGATGCATCATTAAGATATGATGATGCTTCTAAAGCTTTCTTTTGAGCAATACCAACACATTGTAGTGTAATCATATCTTTTATATCTTCATTCTTAACTAGCTTGCTTTTATTTTCATAAATCAACCGTGTCTCATTGATTAAAGTATTAACATATTCTTCAATATTATCAGATTTAAAATAATCACAAGCATATGTTACAAAACGAGAACTAATTGATGATTGGAAAGATTTACTAGCGCTTGAATAAAACAAATCATTATCATATAATTCTTTAGCATCGGTTAAATAACTCTCTGCATAATTCAGATAATCTGTAACCTGATTTTTGTAATAATAAGGCCAACGATTTGGAATATCTGAACTATCAAAAAGTAGAATAGAATTATTATATGAGTCCTCAGCGGTATCTAGTAAAGATTCAGCGAGAGGTCTCATTGCATTTATATAATCCTCTGTCGTAATCTGATGTTCAGATTCAGGAACAATAAAAGTATTTCCAGTTGCATAAAGAAGAACATCATTAATATCTGCGACTTCAAAAACTTCCATTCCATAATTGTTCATTGCATAATCTGAAACGTTCCTTTCCACAGGTTTTGTAATAATCTGAGTCCAACCATTTTGAGTTGTTGTCTCAGTAATTGTTTCAGTATAAGTCATCTGACCTTTAGGAATTAAAAAACGAGTTGCACCAACACTATTTGCAGCATCAATTTTATAAGGTATACCACCAATAGGTCCAATGCTACCATCTGGATTTATCATACCAGTCATCACCAAATTTTTATCTATTGTCCAGTTCTCAAGCAAAGAAATTGTAGCAAGGGTCATAACAGCCCCAGCAGATGGACCACCAATAACAGGTGCAGAAGTACGAATAACAAAGAAATAATCGTATTCATCAGGATTCAAATTGAGATTCTTATCATTCTTAACAAGAGAACTTGCAACTTTCACAGCAAGACGTGCAGAACCTTGCATATCAACTTGAGTAAGTGGTAATGTATCGACAAAAACTCTTCCACTGCCATTACTTTGAATGGTGACAGTTATAGTAGAAATAACCCCTTCATAGCCATTCTCTGTTTGAGCAACAGCTGGAGCATAGACTGATACATTATAAAATTCAATAGAAACATTTCCAGATTGTATTTCACCAGGATATTTTGCAATTGTAAACTGGGAAGAAAATAAAAAGGATATAATGAAAATAAAAATAATAAATATTGTACTTTGTGATTTTTTGTTCATAATAAAACCTCTGTAACTAATATCAATAAATTTTTATTTTTTTGTTTTTGATACTACTTTAGTTTTTTCAACACCGAAAATATTATGGACTTTACCAGCTAAAAATTTATTAAAGTCCTTAAAATCATCAAGTCTGATTTTAGCTATTAAATCATAATCTTTAATAAAAGGATCGGCCATCGCAGTTTCTTCAACAATTAAAGGTTCAACATCAACTATCTCATCAAGCATGGAGAGTTTTTCAGCAACTTGATGCTCATATGAATTTTTTGTACTTATTAGTAAATAACCAAATACCATATATTTCTACCTCCCGTATTTTATATCAATTGTTTTTCCATAACAGTATAATTATTTTGTATCGCCCATAATTTAATCTGATCTAAAACAAGCCAGATATCTTCGATGCTCTCAGCTATTCTCCATCTTTTGTTTTCCTCAGCGAGAAACTCAAGCTGTTCGACATCCTTTATTGTTTCTTCTTTTAAATGAACAGAATATTCAGTTGAGTACACGTCATATAAAATCTCATGTTTAGGTGTATTAATCCTAAATCTAACTGTAATAGATGTCTTTAGATCATCAAGCCAAAACTCTGCAGAATTATCTTCAGATATTGAAAAATTAAATTTTTCTTTTTTGATAAAATCTCTTAGTGAAGGAATAAGATTATTTTCCATATTTATTCACCTTTTTATTACATTAGAATATTTTTCTTCATTTCTTTTTCATGTTTTTCCAACATAGCAACTATTTTTCTTATGTATTCTGGACTATAATCTTTTTCAACCATATCATTCACCTTCTTTCCTATTTTATTTTTTAATTATCCAATTATATTTTTCTAAAAGAGTATTTATTTTATTTTTAATTTTTTCAAATTCAATAATATCTAAATTACAAGGAGTAATTAGTTTATTTTTAAGATAGAATTCAAGATATTTATTTAAAGATGGATCTACTGGACAGGTTATTGGTTTTTCTGTGTTAATAATCATTTCTTGTGAAAAAGTTGATACTAATTTACTAATATCTTTTTCTAATTCTATAGATTCACCATTTTCATGACAACTTTTAATTTCAGCTATATCTGTTAATCTAATATCATATATTGGGAAAGCTTTTATACATCCCGCAGCTTCCATTATTTCTTTTGCTTCTTCTAATGATTCCATATAATCACCATAAATTATTTAAAAATATATTTATCTAAAACTCTTTTTTCTACTAAATTTACGCATTCTTTCATGAATTTCTGTTATTCTTCTTTCTTTATGATTTTCGTATTTGTCCATATTATTACCTCGGATATATCTGATATGATAACAAGGAAGTAGAGTTTCTTAATAGAGATAAAGTGGTGGATGGTATCATTATGAGATTGATGGGATTTATCCTACAGGATATATAAAACTAAATTTAGTAATTCTTTAACTCTACATCCTTTATATTATTATAATGGATATATTTATAAACATTATCACTATATTTATAGATGTAAATATTTTTTTTAGTTATATTTATAGATAATTTTTATATAGTTTAACACTATTTTAGATAAATAGATTAAATAAATAAAAGGTGAATTTATGACAGACTCGAATATACAACTCGATAAAAAGGATAGAACAATATTGAGTTTAACATATAGTGACCAAGAGATATCTCAGGAGGAAATAGCTAAAAAACTCCATGTATCACAACCTTCTGTCGCAGCACGTATAAAAAAATTAAAAGAAAGAGGATTAATTGAGCAGATCATAGGAGTAAATCTAAATAAGGTTGGATTAAAAGTAGCAATGGTTCGAGTTGCAACAACTAATACAGAAAAAATTCTGAATATGTTTAGAGACTGCCCTTTTTTTCTAAATGGCTTTATTATCTCTGGAAAGGATAATTTGGTTCTACTACTTGTTGGAGATGATATGGCTTCTTTAGAGTCTATTATTGATAGTCATATAAGGCCGGATAAAGATGTTCAAAGTGTTGATTTTGATGTTATTATCACCAGCATTAAAGATTTTATAATTCCAATAAACTTACCAACTGAGGCTTTAAAAAATCCACCTTGTGGTCTTGACCATAAATGTGAGGAATGTTATGCTTTTAAAACTAACCGTTGTTTCGGTTGTCCTTCTACAGGTAAATATAAAGGAACTTTCTGGTAATTTATTATATTCAATGTATTTGAATAAAAAAAGAAAATAGATTTTTAAATTAAATATTTATTATTCAAATTCATTAGAGGTAATATGATTAAAATAATCATTAGACCAATTAATGTATCTGACTTACCATCAATTAAAAATCTAATATCGGAACTTATAATTATTATCTAACATAATATTTTATTAATTAACTTTATATCTAAAAAAATAATAACATATGGTTGTTTATGAGGAGATAAAGATGAGTTATTGTTCAATATGTGGGGCTCAGCTTAGAGAAGGAGTAAATTTTTGTCCAGCATGTGGATCAAAAGTTCAACAACAACCAGTTCAACAACCACAACCACCTCAGCCAGTACCTCAACAGCCTAGTCAGGTACCATCTATGCAACAACCCGCTCAAATCCAGCCACAGCAACAAACTTCTGCTATACCACCATATCAACAACCATATCAGCAACAACAAAATGTTGCTTATTATCCAAAAAAATCTTATGGTAAAATAATAGGTGCTGTTATCACAGTAGTAATAATATTAATACTTCTATTGGTTGTATTTTTTGTATTGTTAGGAAATGGAAACGATGATGATGATTCATCTTCTGGCTCAGATCAAAGATTTATTGGAACATGGAAAGCAGTTCAATTGATTGAAGATGGATCTTCAACATATGTTACTTGGGATTGGACATTTACTTTTAATTCTGATGGAACTGCTATTTCTGATAATGATGGTATAGTTGATCAGGGAACTTGGGAAATAAAAAACAATCAAATTTGTGGAGAAACAACTTATCTATCTGATAATAATTGTGCAGATTTTCAATTTACTCAAAATGATAATACTTTAACCTTAACACAATCATATTATGATGATTGGGATCAAAGTACGCATACATATATAGTAGTCCTAACAAAAGAATCATCAAACAATGGAAATGGTGGGAATGATGGAACAACAGGTGATCAAAGTAGTTTTTATGGAACGTGGGATATAACATCATTAATTGTAGATGGAGATGAAACTATCTCTAGTTATTATTCGTATAGCATAACATATAACTCTGATCTTAGTTATACAGCCAATGTTGATAGTGAATTACAAACGGGTGAATGGTATTTATCTGGTGGAAAGTTATACATGATTCCTGATTATATAAATGATCCCAATTCTGATTATTATCAAGCAGGAATGGATTTTTCATTTTCAAATGGTTTTAATAAACTTACTCTAACTTTCTCAGGTTACATTAATAGCACCTATTATTCAATGACTATAGTTATGGCTAAATAAAAAGTTAATTTAATCCTCTTTCATTATATACTTTTATAAAGTTTTCAATAGTCCTATCATATGTTTTTTCTATATCATCTGGGAAAAAACAAGCAGGAAGCTCACCACGGCTTTTGTGATAATGAATACATTCACAACACATACCTTTTTTACTACAAGGATATGAACAATTACATCTTTCTTTATTACTTATTTCTCTACATTCAGTCATAATCATTCACCATCTTATTTTAAAACTATTTCTTTAAACTCTTCTTCATTAATAATTGTAATATTAAGTTTTTTTGCTTTCTCATATTTAGAACCGGGTTTTTCACCTACTACCAAGTAATCCAAATCTTTACTAACAGATGAAGTAACAATACCACCCTTATCTTTAACAAGATCTGATGCTTCAGGTCTACTAAGATCGCTAAGTCCACCTGTAAATAAAAATTTTTTGCCTTCAAGAGGTAAACCTTTTTTCCTTTGTTCTTTTGTTTTAACACCAATGTTTTTCAGTCGTGTTAATAGTTTTTGATTTTGTTCTGTTGCAAAAAATGTTACAATCGCTTCTGCTGATTTATCTCCTAAACCATCGATTTCTTTTAGTTCTTCTTCTGATGCATATAAAAGTTCATCAATGGAATTATATCTGGAGGCAAGAATCTGAGCTGCGTATTTACCTACATGTCTTATCCCTAGACTATATATTAATCTTGAAAGATCCTGTTTTTTACTTTTTTCAATCGAGTCAATTAGATTCTGAGCTGATTTTTCTTTAAAACCTTCAAGTTTTAATATATCTTCTTTTTTCAAGGAATAAAGATCAGCAATATCGTTTACAAGGTTTTCATCAAGTAATTTATCAATGGTTTGTCCTCCTAGATGATCAATATCCATTGCATCTCGAGAAGCAAAATATTTTAAACGCCATTTAAGACGCGCAGGACAACTCTTATTTGGACATCGAACAGCAACTTCTCCCTCGGTTCTAACAACATTTGTATTGCATACAGGACACTTTTTTGGAATAATCTTTCTTTTCTCATTACCTGTTCTTTTATCCTTAATACTTTTAACCACCTGAGGTATCACATCACCACTACGTTCAACAAGAACCATGTCTCCGATACGTACATCCTTTCGTTTAAGCTCATCAAAATTATGAAGAGTAGCTCGTGATACAGTAACACCACCGACTTCAACAGGCTCTAAGATTGCAACAGGTGTTAAAGTCCCTGTTCGACCTACTTGAATTGAAATATCATTTAGTTTCGTTGTAGATTGCTTAGCAGCAAACTTGTAAGATATCGCCCAACGTGGATTCTTTGATGTCTCCCCAAGTATTTTTTGCTGAGCAAAAGAGTTAATTTTTATTACTGCTCCATCAATTTCATAATCAAGATTTTCACGTTCTTTCTCAAGCTCTTCGCAATATTTTATTGCCTCATCGATGTTATCTACTTTTTTAATAAGAGGATTAACTCTAAAACCAGCTTTTTTTAATAGATTAATAGCGTTTTCATGTGTAATAAGGTCTTTATCTGAATAGGATACATAATAGACAAATATGTCTAAAGGTCTTTCTGCTACTATCTTTGGATCAAGCTGTCTTAGTGAACCTGCTGCTGCATTACGAGGATTTGCAAAAACAATTCCATCTTTTTCAGTTTGTATTTTATTATATTTCTTAAAACCAGAGATAGACATGTAAACTTCGCCACGAACCTCAATATTATCTAAATAATTATCACGAAGTCTTAATGGAATGCTTCTAATTGTTTTAAGATTTTGAGTGATATCATCTCCTCTAATTCCATCACCTCGTGTTGTAC
>CAZVNH010000061.1:0-2112 GCA_964628575.1 uncultured Thermoplasmatales archaeon
AAATGATTATAGACAGTCTGTTATAAACTGCTATAAACAAATGTGTAACTGGCTTGGCTCAAAAGGAATAAATAAAATTGCTTGTCAAACACCAAGAGAATTTGCTATGGTTGCAAAAGATTTTATAAAGATTTCTCCACAGAGCTTATATAATCTAACCCAAATATTTGAAAAAGCTAGATATAGTAAACATGAAATAACACTTACTGATAGAGATAGGGCAATCAAATATCTTAATGAAATATTATCAGCACCTGCATATAGCCCTCAACAAAGTCAACCATTTTCTCAGCAACCAGGTATGATTCCTCAAAGAAGATAAGAGAAGATAATAATGATGGTTGTAGAGCAAATAATGATTGATAGTTTAGATACTAAAAATCTATATTTAGCAACAGATACCTCTGATATTTCACTTCTTTGGTACCTTTTTATTCTTATTTTTATCATAATCTGTTTTGTTTTAATATTCTTAATCTATATATTTTCAAATAAACCTGATGATTGGGAGCATTTTTCTATTTTAGAGGAAGAGTCGGGAACAGGTAAGCTTGGATATATCGCTGATTCAGTAAAGATTATGCAACCTGACTATACTGATGCTGCTCCATTAAGAAATCATATTCAAATGCTTTTTTTTGAAAAAATGAATACAATTCATAATTTGTCTATTAATGAAATACATGATATGAAACAAAAAAATCCAAAAAAACTTGCTCAATTAATTAAGGATCCTTATATTACTGATTTTATTTTAAACTTTGAAAAATATGATATTAAACAAGGTTTTTGGGATCGCTTTGAGAAAAAACAAACATATTATAAAAATAAATATTTGAAAGATTTAAATAAAGTATTAGATAAAATGGAGGCATGGGGAGAATGAGTATATCAATATCTGAGCTTTCAAAACTATGTAAGCAGTTAGTTGATGAAGTAAATAATGTTGTTGTTGGTAAACAAAATATGTTAAAATATGTTATTCTTGGCATTTTAACTGATGGACATATTCTATTTGAAGATTATCCCGGTCTTGCAAAAACCTTAACTGCAAAGGCTTTTTCAAAGGCAATGGGATGCAAATTTACACGTGTTCAATTTACTCCTGATCTATTACCTGCTGATATTACTGGTACATATGTTTATAGTCAAAAAACTGGAGATTTTAGGCTTATAAAAGGACCTATTTTTACAAATGTTTTATTAGCTGATGAAATTAACAGAGCACCTCCAAAAACACAGGCTGCTCTTTTAGAAGCAATGCAAGAAAAACAAACAACTCTTGAAGGAGAGACCTATACTCTTGATAAACCATTTTTAGTTCTTGCTACACAAAATCCAATAGAATATGAAGGAACTTATCCTCTTCCAGAAGCTCAAATTGATCGATTCTTAATGAGATTAAATGTTGGATATCCTACAGAAAATGAGGAACAAGAAATACTTAAAAGAATAGAGGGCGGTGAAATACATGATATCAAAGTTAATACTGTTATAAATCCAATAAAGATACTTGATATGCAGAAGACCATTCAATCTGTATATATTCATGATGACATACTGGAGTATATTGTAAAAATCGTTGAGCTGACGAGAGATGAATCAAGAGTTGAAGTTGGAATTAGCCCAAGAGGATCTATTGCTTTATTTAAATTAGCAAAAGCCCATGCTGCTTTTAATGGTCGTGATTTTGTTGTTCCTGATGATGTAAAAAATGTTGCTCAACCAGCTTTATCACATAGATTAATTTTAAAACCAGAGTCCAGAGTGCGTGGAGTAAAGCCAGAATCCATTGTTAATGAACTAATGTCTAAAATACCAGTACCTACGGTAGAGTAAAATGCGTACAACTAAATGTGCTGTACTTATTGGAGGATGCATTGGCTTTTTAATATTTAGTATTTTATTTCTTGAATGGTTATTTCTAAGCTTTATACTACCACTATTATTCTTGATATTTTTTAGTATAATTTTATTTCAATCAAAGGAAATTGACATTGAAATTGAAAGAAATCTTTCTAATATAAAGATTTTTCAAAACGATAAAGTTGAAGTTGAAATTAAGATAAAAAACAAGGGAGAAAAAATATCTTTTCTTGAGATATTTGATAC
>CAZVNH010000061.1:2122-10539 GCA_964628575.1 uncultured Thermoplasmatales archaeon
AAAGATGAGGAACTTTCCCTTAAATATGAAATTGATTGCCCGATGAGAGGTCATTATCTAATTGGTCCATTGCTATTGAGAACAAGGGATTTTTTAGGAATGTTTTATAAAGAAGGAATTGTTGAAACAGAGTCATATGTTACAGTAATTCCACCAATCGAAGAAATAAAAGATATTGCTGTAAAGGCTAAAGCAAATATCTACCCAGGTATTATGATGGCCAAACATGCAGGTATTGGCACTGAATTTTTTGGAATAAGAGAATATACCAGCGGTGATACTTTTAAAAAAATTAATTGGAAGTCTTTTGCTCGTTTTAATAAACCTATGGTTAATGAATATGAACTAGAAAGTACTACAGATATAATAATCATTGTTGATTCAAGAGGTATACAAGGAGTTGGTACTCTTAAAGAAAATCCACTTGAATATAGTATTAAAGCAGCTGCATCAGTTGCGTCACATTTTCTAAAACGAAGAGATAGAGTAGGTTTGATTGGATATGGACCTTCTCAAGGTCATTTATTCTGGGTTTATCCTGAATCTGGTAAAAAACAACTCTATAAAATAATCGAAGAACTAGTTGGACTACAGGCTTTTGGAGATTTTAATTTTAATAGTGCTATATATAGCTCAATTACACATATGCTACCAAAAAAAGCACTTATTGTTTTTGTCTCTTCATTAGAAGGAGATATGTCTATTCCTATGGGTCTTGAAAGACTAACTGCTCATGGTTTTCGTGTAATAGTAATCTCTCCATCACCTGTTGATTTGGAGTTTTCATTACATGAAGCAGATGAAGATACTAAACTTGCATATCGTATTTTAAAATTTGAAAGAGATAACTATTTATCAAGATTAAGAAACACAGGTGCAAAGATTGTTGATTGGGATCCAACCATGCCATTATCAGTTTCATTAAAAGAGGTGGAAAAATACCAAACCAGACGTTAAATGTTATCAAGGGTAAGATATATGCAATGGAAATAATTACTATTGCTTTATTAGCTTGGACTAACTCAGTAGCAATATCTGGATATATTGAAATTTTTATGCCACAGATAGGAATTGATATAGAATCAATAGTTCTTGCATTGTTTATCTCATTACTCGGAATTCTTTTAGGTTTTATTTTATATCACTATTTGAAGCGAAATATAAATCATATATTATTATTGGAACAATGGGAACAATTCTATTACTTCTTCTTTTTTCATATTTATTAGGTGATATACCCTTTGTTGCATTATATCTATTTACATTATTTAAAGTAGGAATGATTCTTTTACTGAGTTCAATTCCAATAATGGGAGTGTATGCAATAATTAAAAAACAAAGAGTACCTTTTCTATCATCAGGTGTTGGAATCTTATTTTTTTATTATTTTGGAATAATTATATCAAAACTTATACAACATACTAGTATTATTCCTTTTTATTCTGAAGAAGAACTTGTTATTTTGATATTATTCTTTATCATGATTATATGCTTTTTAGAAATGGGTTCATCTGCGGTTTTTTATGGATCTGTTTTTAATAAAATGAAGCCACATGACGAAGTTAATGATCATTTATTAACTCATATGAATAAAGTCTTAAATAAATATCTCGTTATTATTCCATTAGTATTAACTGCTTGTTATTTTCTTACTTTATTTATCATGGAATTTAATGATGTAATTACTTCTTTGAACCAAGGAGAATTATTTGGTATTAATCTAAGTTCTGTTTTTGGAATACTTTTAATTTTAACAATTATTATTAGCTGTCTTGTTGTTCTTTGGTTAATATCTTCAAGAGAAAAACCAGTAAAAGCATAATTTTTATTAATACTTTCAATAAACCCATATTTTGTTTTAATACTGATAAATCTTTTTTTTGTTTTAAAGAGGATGAATTGATGATTGTATGGACTTATAAAATAAGAAGTAATGCAGGTACAATAATTACAAAAGACCCAGAATATGCAGAGAGAAAAAGTAAACTAGGAAATATTGTTTTTTGTAAAAGAGAAACTAACTTTTTTAAATATTAATCAATAAACATTAAAAAGGGAGCTTTCATAACATCGCAGAGATGATGTTATGTCAGTTTCCAAGAAATATATCAGACAACCTATTGTTAGTGTTCTTGGTCATGTAGATCATGGTAAAACATCTTTTTTAGATTTTATTAGGGGAACAACTGTTGTTTCAAGAGAAAGTGGTGCAATAACCCAACATATCGGCGCAACAGAGGTTCCAATTGATGCGATTTATAGAGTTTGTGGTGATTTATTAAAGGAAAAAAAGTTTACTTTACCTGGTCTTTTATTTATTGATACACCAGGTCATCATGCCTTTACCACTCTTCGAAAAAGAGGTGGCAGTCTTGCAGATTTAGCTGTATTAATTGTTGATATTAATGAAGGTTTTAAACCTCAAACCTATGAATCCCTAAGAATTTTAAAACAATACAAAACTCCTTTTATTATCTCTGTAAACAAAATTGATGCAATATCAGGATGGAAAAAAAGCAATGATATCGCAAAAAATAGGATAAATAGTCAACGCACCAATGTTAAAGCTATATTTGAGGAAAGACTATATGAAATGATTGGTACAATATCTGAAAACAAGCTAAACTCTGATCTATATTTTAATATCTCTGATTTTAGAAAAACAATAGGTATTGTTCCAATTTCTGCAAAAACAGGGGAAGGAATACCTGAGCTTTTAATGATTCTTGTAGGTCTTGCACAACGTTTTCTTGAAGAAAAACTTCATATTGAAACAGGACCTGGAAAGGGTAGTGTACTTGAAGTAAAAGAAGAAGTTGGACTTGGTAAAACAATCGATGCAATAATCTATAATGGTACCATTAAAAACGATGATAAAATTGTGATTGGAACTATCAATGAACCAGTTGTGACAAGAATTAAAGCACTTTTAAAACCAAAACCACTTGATGAAATAAGAGATCCTCGAGAGCGTTTTGATAATGTAAAAGAAGTCCATGCTGCATGTGGAATCAAGATTTCCTCACCTGATCTTGATGATGTAATTCCAGGAGCACCTATTAGAGTAGTTGCAAATAATCTTGAAGAAATAGTTAAAGAAATAAAAGACCAGACAAAGATAAATTTAGAGCTTGATGAACAAGGAATTATACTTAAAGCAGATACAATTGGCTCATTAGAAGCATTAATTAAAGAATCAAGAGAAAAGAATATCAAAATCAGAAAAGCTGAAATCGGTAATGTTTCAAAAAGAGACATTATTGAAGCAGATGCAACTTTGGATCCTTTTAATAAACTAATCTTTGCTTTTAATGTTAAAATACTTCCAGAAGCAAAAGAAGAACTTTCTAATACTGATATTACGATTTTTAAGGAAGATGTAATCTATACAATTATGGAAAACTATGATGAATGGCTTGAACTTAAAAAAGCAGAACTTGAAAAAGAAAGACGTCAGGATTTTAAACATCCAGGTATGATAAAATTTTTACCAGAATATGTTTTTAGAGTAAGCCATCCTGCAGTTATTGGTGTACGAGTATTAAGCGGGAGAATAAATACAGGAATACGTCTAATGAAAGAGGATGGAAAAATAATTGGATCTATTAAAGGCATCCAATCTGAAAATAAATCAATTGATGAGGCTATACAAGGACAAGAAGTTGCAATATCGATAGAGGGTGTAACTGTTGGCCGGCAGATAAAAGGTGAAGATATTTTATATACAGATATACCAGCAAATGATGCAAAAAAACTAAAAGAAATGGATGTTTTAAATATAGATGAAAAAGATGTTTTAAATAAAATTTTTGAAATAAAACGCAAAACTGATAGATTTTGGGGCATGTAATTATCAATAAAAACCCTAATAAACGACTTTTTAATACGGGAATACAGATGGCGTTAAAAGAAATAAAAGAGATAAAACACGCTGAAAGAAAAGCAATAGATCTTATCGAAAAAGCAAAAAAGGATGCAGAAAAGATAATCGATAAAGCAAATAAAGACGCTGAAAAAGAAATTATTAAAGTAATTGAAAAAGCCCAAAAAAAAGCAGAAGAACTCTATAAAAAAGCTGAAGAAAACGCAAAAGATCAAATTAAAAAAATAAAATCTGAAACAGAGAAAGAAATAAAAAAATTAAAACAGACATCATTGGATAAAATATCTAAAGCAGTAGATTTAATAATTGGAGAGATAACAGAGGGGGAATAAAAAATACTTTTTCCAGCTCCAATGAAAAAAACATCAATAATAGTACATCAAAGCTATCTAGAGCAAACCATAAAAAGAATCCATGAAATGGGAATGATGGAAATATTTAATATTTCTAAAAATGAACCAGATTTATTAGAAGAAACAGAAAAAAGTTTGATACATGCTGATACGGATACAACAACTACATATGAACAGAGACTAACAAGACTTATTGATATTTTACAAAAGATATCACCAAAAAAATCAGGTATTAAGGCAATCCTTAAACCAGATCTTTTAGAAATAAAAAAAATTGAAGACTTAGTAATTGATGATTTATATTCCTATGCTGAAGGAACTCTTAATGAAATTGAAAAACAAATAATTCAAAAAGAAGAGCAACTTCAAAAAATAAATGAAAAAATAGATTTTATAAAAGATGATTTAACAAAATTAGAATATCTAAAAGATTTTAATTTTAATATATCAGATATTGGAGAATCAGAATATCTAATATTAAAAGCTGGATTAACAACAGATATTGAGACATTAAAAAATAATATTTCAAAAATTGATAACGCAGAGATTTATATCTCACAATTTGGATCTGGTAAAAAAATCAAATGGAGTGCATTAATTGTTTCTTATATTTCTGAAAAAGAAAGAATTGAAAAAATAATAAGGGAAAATCTAAATGAATTTAATTTTAATAATATCGATAGTACACCAAAACAAGCAATAGAATTTTTAAAAAATAATTTAAAGAATATTAAAAAAGAAAAGAAAGAAATTACAAAAGAATTAAGAGAAATTGCTAAAGACCAAATTAGTGACCTTCTATCTTTAAGGGAACAGGTTCAGATAGAAAAAGCAAGAATGGAGATATCTCGTAATTTTGTAAAAACAGATCATACATATATTATCAAAGGATGGATACTAGAAAAAAATACAGATGAATTTGAAAAAGAGATTTCGTCTATAACAAATGATTATGTTATTTGTAACTTTGAAAATCCTTCTATTAATCCTGATAATCCACCAATCTATTTTAAAACCCCAAAATGGGCAGATGGCTTTAAAGGTCTACTTGAAATGTTTGCCCTTCCTAGATATAACGAAGTTAATCCAACAATAATCATGGGAATATTTTTTATATTATTCTTTGGAATAATGCTTGGAGATGCTGGATACGGATTAGTAATCCTATCTCTTTCAATTTTTGGATATATTAAATTTGGAAAACATAGTGATATGATTAGAAGCTGGTCATTCATGGGATTATGGATGGGAATAGTTACAACAGTTGTAGGACTTCTAACAAGCAGCTTTTTTGGAGATTTTATACCAAGGTTTATTTATGGTGATCCAAGTGCTCCTTTGTATACTTTAGAAATATCAGGTATTACTCTTCCTGCAAACTCTATAAAAGATCCTATAACAATTCTAATTATCGCTTTGTTTTTTGGTTTAATTCATTTAAACATTGGAGTTATACTTGGTATTATACAAGCTGGAAAATCAAAAAAATATAAAGAGATGCTTACTTCAAAATCTTGCTGGATTCCCCTTCAGATAGGAGGAGGAATTCTAGTTGGATTTGCAATTCTTGATTTTCAGTTTCCAAGTATAATTCTAATTATTGCAGCAGCTCTTGTTGTTATTGGATTACTTCAATTATTTATCAGCGCAGGACCTATTGGTTTTTTTGATATCACAGGATATGTTGGTGACTGGCTTTCTTATGCACGTCTTTTAGCTTTAGGCCTTGCGACAACAGGTATGGCTCTAGCGTTTAATGTTGTTGCACAATTACTTGGTGAAATGATACCATTAATTGGAATAATTATAATGATTATTTTACTTATAATAGCTCATTTAGTAAACCTTGGTTTACAATCATTAGGAGCAGGAATTCATTCATTGAGACTTCAATATGTTGAATTCTTCAATAGGTTTTATGAAGGAGGAGGACAAGAGTTTTCCCCTTTTAAGATAAATAGAAAATATACAAAAATCGAAGATGAAAAAATAGAATAAAAAAATATTTGGAGGAAAAAATATGAAAAAAATGAGAAAAGCAGTAATATTAGCATTTATCCTGTTGATAGGTTTTACTCTATTTACAGGTCTTGTAAATGCAGCAAATGGAAATGAAGCAACAGCAGAAAGTGAAGAAAATACAAAACTTGTAATATTAGGCTGTGCCCTTGCAATAGGAATAGCAGGAATTGCTTCTGCAATAGGTCTTGCACTTGCAGGATCATCAGCTGTCGCAGTAACTGCTGAAAAACCAGATCTATTCAGCAAATGCCTTATTCTACAAGTTTTGCCAATGACTCAGAGTGTATATGGTCTTCTTACAGCTATCCTACTTATGATGGGAGCAGGACTTCTCGGTGGCGGAGGAGCAACTGTTACACCATTAATGGGAATGGGAGCATTATGGATAGGACTTGCAGTAGGACTAACTGGAATATCAGCGATAAACCAGGGAATGGTTGCATCTGCATCAATCAGCTCTGTTGCAAGAAATCCAGATGTAGCAAGCAGGGGAATTATATTTACAGTTATGCCAGAAACTATTGCAATATTTGGATTATTAGTCGGAATTCTATTGATGGTTGGCCTTGGCCTATTATAAAAAAATTGGATTTAATGAGACTATGTCAGCTGAAAAAATAATTCAACAAATAAAAAATGATTCACAAAAAGAACAAAAAGATATACTAAAAGAAGCAGAAAACCAGAAAAAACAAATAATGCAAAATGCAAAAAATGATGCAGAAATAAAATCAGAAAAAATAATCAATGAGGGAAAAAAGCAAGGTGATAACCAAGAAAAAATATTGATATCAAAAGCAAATCAGGATTCAAAAAGAGAAATAATGAAAGCAAAAGAAGAAATTATTGAAGAGTGTTTTATCAAAGCTCAAGAAAAACTATCAAATATCAATGAAACTCGATATAAAAAAACAATTGAAAAACTTATAAAAAATGGTCAAAAGACCATTGGGCAGAAATGCAAAGTTAAAATATCAAAAGAAATAGATGAGCAAATCGCTAAAAAATTAGATATAGAAGTAATCGGTAAAATAGATGCATCTGGTGGAATTCTTATACTATCAAATGATGGAAAGATAACACTTGATAACACTTTTGAAGGAATAATTGCAAGAGAAAAAGATAAAATTAGAATAAAGGTAGGGAAACTGCTTTTCTCAGAACAATAGGTTGAAATTATGTTAGAGATGATATTTGACCCAAATAATTATCTATTTTGGATACTGGTAATAGGAGTAATAATAGGTGCTGTAATAATCATCTCTAGACCATTCTCTACTTTTGTTAAATTTGTTTACCCAAATGCTAAATTTGAAGCAATGGGAAATCCCTATATTGATGAAAAAAACATTGGAAGTGTTATTGAAATAAAAAATTTAGAAGAATTCAAGGATAAACTCAATCAATCAAAGGATTATAAAATAACTGGCGAAACAACCTTTGAAATACAACAATCACTTGATAAAATTATTATTTCAAATATACAGATGAGGAAAAATGACAGTTCAAAAAAAATGCATGATTTCTATGATATTTTTTTCCAAAAAAATGATTTATATTACATAAAAAAGGAGCTAAAAAATAGACTACAGAATAGGCAAATATCTGATGAAAGTATTAATAATATTTTTTTAAATAAAAACAAAAAATTACTGCAATCAATTAAAGAAAACGATAACGAAAACATACCAAAAGTACTATCTGAATATGGATTTTCAAAAAATTTAATTGATGAAGTATCCAAAGATGAAATTGATTATTTAATATTTGACAGTGAAATAGATAAATTCTTGATTGATAGTTTTAAAAAAGTAAAAGTTCCATATAAATGTGAAGAAGGAAAACACAGATTAATCCAGGTTTTGATAGATATAAATAATATCAAGATTTTATTAAGAACAAAAGAGTTAGGATATCCAAAAGAAGAAATTTTTAAACTTTTTATTGGTGAAGGACGTGAACTATCGAAATGGAAATTTGAAGAAATCACAGAAGTTGAATCAGTATCTCAAATTATATCAAGTCTTGAAGGAACATCATATTTTAATATTCTAAAAGACTCAATTGAAATATATAATAAAGATAAATCTTTACAAACCCTTGAAAACAATCTTGATAAAATTCTCTTGAAACATGTTAAAGATATCTCAACTCAAAAC
>CAZVNH010000062.1:0-10528 GCA_964628575.1 uncultured Thermoplasmatales archaeon
ATCTAAAACCTTAAAATCAATTGTACATCTATCCTTAGAATGAATATAATGTGATGTTACATCATAAATTGAGTCATCACCATCCCATGCAAATACTCCTGAAATATCCTTACCCCAATTATATGAATAAACATCGAATTCATCTACAGCTCCACCTGTATCTGCCCACCAGTTATCGTTTTCATGCCATCCTCTTTCATAAAATTCCCTCCAAACATGATCTTCACCAATATTTGAAACAGCAACAGATGGAATAAGAACACTTCTCAATGTTGAAACAGCAATCCTCTGTAGTTCACCACAAAAACCGTTATGTTCATGTGCAATAACATTTGGTTGTCCTGGTCTATCACCTAAAGCGTTTGTATTAATTGTTTTACCTATCCAGTAACTAACAACTTCAACACCTGTCGGGTGATTGTCTATACTCCATTCCCAAGTTCTATTATTCATCTGAAAATAAGATTTACCATCCCAAAGATATTTTATATCTGAAATTTTTTCCTTTAATAAAGGATATCCAATATCATTATGATTAAATAGATAATCCCTCCAAAAACTATCATAGATATACTTAGGTTTTTCTCCTGCAACCTCAGGATGAACAACATACCAGTAATATATGTCTGGTGGAAGTTCAAATACTTTTTCTACTCCATCTTCAATTATCTTATATTTAATTGTAGAATAATAATTTCCATTCATATCATTATAATCAACTATATCTGCATATTGAATCCATTTATCGTTTTCATATAGAGATTCAACATTATCACTTAATAAATCAACAGTTGGAATATCTCCAAATGAAGAAAAAGCAATTGAAAAAGCAATTTCGTCAATAAAAATTCTTTCTGAATTTAAAATTAAATCAGCATATTCTTCACCATTGATTTGTTGAAATTGTTTAGTTAAATCATTTTGAATCCAAGTTGGTGATTTAGCAATGGCATTCTTTATTTTTAAAGATAAACCATAAGAAATCGGATTAACTTCCTCACATTCAAATTTTACATCTTTTGAATTAAATTTAATAAATATATCTTCCCCTGGTAAAAGTTCAATTTGTTTAATCAATTTATCATGTAATATTTTATTTTCAAGAATATTTGTTGAACTTTTTTTACCATAAATAGAACTTGAAGAAAGTATAGTCAAATTAATAATTAAACAAATAACAATGAATTTTTTAAAAGTTGATAATAGATTCATTTCTTTTTTACTCCATTATATTCCATATATATTACATAATTTATAAATTTTTATTATGATATTTTTATTAATGATTAATTTTTTCAATATTTTCATTTTTTTTATAAAAATATTTAATCTATAAAAGTTAATACTTAATATATGATATATCAAAAATTTTTATAATAATGATATTATTACTGATATTAATAAAACAATGGTGTAAATATGAAAAAAAAATTAATTACCATAATAATCTTTTTCATGATGATATTTACTATTACAACATTTGTATGTTCAGCAAATAATCAAAAGTATAAATTAAAAAATCAAATATATAATTATTCAAGTGAGGATTATTCTGATTTTTTAGAAGATTATGGTAAAAACCTTTACGAGAAATGTCCAGTAATGCTTGTACCTATTGAAACTTATGAAAATAATCATCCATCTTCTAAACCTTCAGTTGTTGATACACCAGATGAATTTAGTTGGATGAGTTATAATAATAAAGATTGGACAACAATTGTTAAGCATCAAGGAAATTGTGGCAGTTGTTGGGATTTTGCAGCTGTTGGAGCTCTTGAAAGTGTTATCAAAATTAGAGAAAATTGTCCTGATCTCTCTGTTGATTTATCTGAACAATATGTTCTATCATGTCTCCCTAGAGCTGGTAGTTGTCATGGAGGTAGTGGATATGAAGCGTTATATTATATTATAAATGATTCAAAATATGGAAATTATTGTAATGGAATTATTCCTGAATCCTGTATGCCTTATCAGGCAAATGATGGCATTTCATGTGATGAAAAATGTTCTGATTGGGAGGATAAACTTGTTCCAATAAAAGAATGCGGTTATTTTCATCCTAGTGGATCTGTTAATGATCGTGAATTAATAAAATCGACTATACTTGAAAAAGGTCCTGTTGCAACGTTTCTTGCAGCAACTAAAGATTTTAGTTATTGGGGATTAAATCATCATGATCCTAATGATTACTATCCCTCGCCATTTAGAAATTCATTTACCAATCACTTAGTTGTTATACTTGGATGGAAAGATGATCCTTCAATTGGAAATGGTGGATATTGGATATGTAAAAACAGCTGGGGTTCATATTGGGGTTATGATGGTTTCTTTAATATCGAGTATAATAGTTTAAATATTGACAATGCAATGATAATGTGGGCTGATTATAATCCTGAAGATTTTGATTGGTATCCAGTTGCAGATGCAGGAGAACCAAAGGGAGCGGGAATTGGAGAAGAAATAATCTTTAATGGAGATAACAGTTTTGATGATAGTGGAATTGTTTCTTACCATTGGGATTTCGGAGATGAAACAAGTAGTAATGAAATTATAACAAGTCATGTGTATGAAGAATTAGGAGTATATTCAGTGACATTAACAATTACAGATTCAAATGGTCAAGTAGCTACCGATTCAATTAATGTTTGGATACAAGATAGTAATATTCAACCGGATAAACCAATAATAGATGGTAAAATACAAGGAGACGCAGGGAAACGATATGAGTACACATTCATTGCCAATGATCCTGAAAATAATGATATATATCTTTATGTTGATTGGGGCGATAACACCGTTGATGAATGGATAGGACCTTATAAATCAAGTGAAGAAACAATTATACTTCATAGATGGGATCAACAAGGAGAATATACAATAAAAGTAAAAGCAAAGGATGTATTTAACGAAGAAAGTGAATGGGCAACATTTAAAGTGAGTATGCCCAAATCTAGATTTTTACTATATAGTCCATTTCAAAAAATTCTTCTATATTTATTTGATTTTTTTCAAATATTGAAAAGATAGTTTTATAAACGATTAAAAAATTTAAAGATACGAATAAATAAGGAGGAAAAAAAATGAAAAAAATATTACTGATATTTTTAGTAGGAATATTAATAACAAGTGGAATTGGAGCTAGTGGTTTTTTACAAAAAGCAACATTTAATAATAATTATGATGAATATGATATGGTAATAATAGCACCTGGTGAATTTTCAACTCTGATTCAACCATTAATTAATCATAAAAACTTAAAAAATATTAAAACAACACTTAAAACAATAGAAGATATTTATCAAGAGTTTCAGGGAAGAGACAAACCAGAGCAAATAAAATATTTTATAAAGTTTGCACTTGAGAATTATAATATTAAATATGTTTTACTTATTGGTGGTATGATAGGAAACACTAAGGACTGGTATGTTCCTGTAAGACATGTTGAACTAGATGACGGAACTGGTCGTGGGTCTTTTTTTATTAGTGATTTATACTATGCTGATATTTATAAAAATGGAAATGAATTTGAAGATTGGGATAAAAATGCTGATAATATAATTGCTCAATGGCCAAAAGATAAATTTGATTTATCTCCTGATGTGTGTATCGGTCGTCTTCCTTGTAGAAATAGTGATGAAGTATCGATAGTTATTGAAAAAATAATATCATATGAAACCAACGCTCATGGTCAATCTTGGTTTAATAATATGGTTGTGGTTGGAGGAGATACATTTCCAGATTATGAAGGCTATGAAGGTGAAATAACCTGTGACATTGCAACAGGATATATGCAGGGTTTTGATATAACTAAATTATATTATTCAACAGGAACATTGAAAAGCTCTGATGATGTTATCAATGCTATTAATTCTGGATGTGGTTTCTTTTATACTCGGGCAAAAGGAGGTACTGACAGAATAAGGGTTCCTCGTTCAGATGGAACAGAAATAATAGCTCTTCATAACAATGACATCGATGATTTAACAAATAAAGATGAATACCCGATTATGGTACTTGGTGAATGTCAACATGCACAATTTGGAAAACCAAAAATGTTGGTAAAAAATTCATTTATTTTTTCAAAAGGGATTTTAAATGAAATTTTTAAACTATTAAATATAAAACGATCAGATCCAAGAACTTCTGATGAATTAAATGAATGTATTGCCTGGAAGCTTGTAAATAAAAAAGATGGTGGTGCAATAGCAGTCATTAGTAATACTCATCTATGTTTTGCAGATATTGGTGATAAAAACAAGAATGGAATTCCAGATGATGTTGAAGGATATGGCGGAAATCTTAGTGTAGAGGTTTTTAGACTATATAATGAAGAAAATATAGATATATTAGGAGAAATTCATTATAAAACAATTGAAAACTATGTATTAGCTCAACCAGTAACAACAAATAAAATACATTGTAAAAGTGTAATGGAATGGATTCTTTTTGGTGATCCAAGTCTTAAAATTGGAGGATATGATTAATTCAAAATCCTATTTTTTCTTTTATTGTTTGACAAATTTTAAACAGATATATTTAAAAAAATTGAGAATATTATATTATCAATGAAAAATATTAATATTTTATAGAGATATAAATTTTAATTCTTCTTTGTTATTTTCTTCACTAGGCCAACCATCATATATTTGAGGATGCTGAATAAACAAGCTTTTATGAAAAATAAATAATAGAACTCCATAAATTGTCGATCGTCTGATAGTCTTTATTTTAGCATAGTTAAATGATTCTTCAGCAGATATTATGTTATCTTTATTTGTATCAGCAGGACCTTTTAAACCATTAATAAGATAATATGGAAATAACCAGGTTTTTCTTAGAAAAATTGGATAAGATGATTCATTTTCACCACATGATGTTATTATCACTCTTCCGTTTTTCTTAAGATCATTAGATCCATCAATCATTCCTCCACCATAACAGGCTTCAATGATTATGAACATATTGTTTGACTGTATCTCATCAAAAACAACTGATAATTCATCATCTCTAATATTTGTCCCATTTTCCTGATTATTTTTATAAGGAATTAAAGATTCATCAATACCATCAGGTTCATCAAAGGGTTCTTTATCTTGAGTTTTACTCCCATGCATAGAAAAGTAAATTAAAAGTAAATCATCTTCATTTAATCCATTATTATTTAACCAATCTGGAATTGTAAATATTTCGTCTTTAGTTGCATTTTCCTCTTGAATAATTAAAATATTTTCTTCATTCCAGCCATTTTTTAAGAGTATTTTATATAAATCTTCAGTGTTTTTTCCATCACGTTCTGGTTCTCCAACTGTTACAAAAACTGCCCATAAAACTTTTTCATTATCTTTAGAGAAATTATTATTTTTTTGATTATACTTAAAAGCGGAAATTGAATTAAAATTAATTATCAGAAGTATAATCAATATAAAGATGGATATAGATTTTTTTATCATATATTAACCAAATTAAACATTAAATATAATTCATTATTTATTAATGTATCATTAAAAAATTTATCATGAAAATGAACCTTTTATCCAACCACTCAAACGAGTTATACCTCGTGTTTTCCAATATCCAGCAAATTCATTATTATTTTCATCTATTGAAATCTGGCAAAGGATGTTTATTATTCTTCCTCTTATTGGTACTTGTAATATAAGATATCTACCATGTAAAAGACCTTGGAATCTAAATTGTCTCTGATCACCATCTGTTGCAACACCAGTTATTATTTTAATATGTCGAATAGTTCTATATGTTCCATCAAGAAAGACAATAGGTTCATCACTATTTTTTAGTCCAATTTCTCCATGAAAACTTTTTAAATAAATTATATCTCTTGATTTTGGCATTGTAATTATTAAGCTTGACCAGGCACTTTCATAACCATCATCATCTTTTGCCTTTGCTCTAACTGTATATTCTCCTTTATCTTGATAAGAATGTGAAAAAACAACTTGTTCTCCTGAATTATATGGTCCGGACCAGTCAATTGTTTTTCCATCGCCCCATTCAATATAATAGTATACTTGATCATCTGTTGGATCTGTAGACATAAAATTAAAATCATAGTTTGTATCTGGTATTCCTTTATCCGGTCCAGTTATTTTTGGTGCTGTTGGTGTATCTGTTTCTATTCCTTCTCTAACAAGCGAGGGATCTCCATAAAGATTAAAACAATATAGGTTATTGTATTCTTGCCAAGCGCTCCATCCATAATTTATATGACAAAAATACATTGATTTGAATAAAGCAGCACCTATTGGTTCATGATCCTCAATCATAAAACGATTAAATTCATAACATAAAGATTCTGCACCTCCAAGATTGTTTGGCCAGTCACTAGTACCCCAGGGACTCCGTGTAGATGCAACAACACCAGCTGCTCCACCAAAACTTGGATCAGTTAAAAGATCAACACCGATTTGACCAGATGGATTTTTTTCAGGATAATTGATTACACAGCTGATACAATACACAATAGCTGGATAATCATCATCAAGATCTGAACTAAGATGAATGAAAGGTTTCCAAGTTATTTCATTTCCTTCAGGTATACCATCTCCATCATCATTTGACCATATCTTATTATATGCGCCATCTGACCAGCCATGAGCTCCTTCGTTAACAATAGAGAAAGCACCAGTTCTCCAATCATCTGCAAAATCTTTTTTATTAAGAGCTGGCCAGTTAAAAACTGATTTTTCAAGACCTTGTTGTTCACTATAATGACTAACGGTCCAGCCATTCATTAGATTAACCTCTATTTCATTCATACAAGTTGCACCATCCGATGCTTTACCACCACCGTTATTTTCATTTGTAAAATACCAAAATGCACCACCATGAAGTGCAGAATTTTTCCAATCACCAGTGTCTTGCTCAAGTCCTACAGTTTTTTCAAGAGTATAAGAAACTCTACTTGGGTTATTAGTTGGAATACGTCCAACAAAAACCTCAGCATTAAAATCTGGGTTATCATCACTATATTCTCCAAAGTAGCCATCGCCATCAGAATCCCAGCTATCCTCATCTGAACTAGATAAATCAGCGTAGTAATAATCAGTTGGGACATCACCACCAGGACCACCAACAGTACCTGCAGTATTTTTATGATTAGAAGAATCAGGATAACAGTATCTCATAGGAATTGTATCATGATCACCAACAATTAACACATATTCAATATCCCATATAAGATAATATTCTCTAAGAAAATTTCTAATTTTTGCAGGTAAATCACTGCCAGATTGATCAGATATCTCTGAATCAGTGATAGATACAATTTTAGTGTTATGACCTATATTTATTTTCCAATCAATAAAGGATGAAGAAAGAACAGCATCTTTAAGTTCATCTGTTGTAATTATTACATAATTAAATTCATCAATAACAGATGATTTTATAAAATTTTGATCATTTATAATTTTTTCATCTAAATAATTTACATAAGAAATTTTTTTCTCAGAGTATTTATTAGGTAATTCAAAAATTAAAATTTTATTAATGTTGTTGTTTTCTTTGATGTTTTTTTCAATTGTGATGGCATATGCTCCTGCATTTGATAAAATTAAAAACCCTATAATTAAAAATACCAAATATTTTTTCATTTATGATACCCCCATAAAATTTAACAATTATTAGTTTATAAAATATTTCATTGATTTTATTCTAAATATTAAGAACTATGTAAAATTTTATGATTTATTTTAAAAAACATAACATTTTTATAAAAATTTCTTTATCTCATTTTATAAATAACGATTAAAGAGAGTTATTTAAACTAAAAATTGTTTAACCTTAATATTTATAAAAGGGAGATATAATGAAGAAAATTATAATTGTATTAATATCTATTATTGTTCTCACCGTAGTTTTTATAGGTTGTTTTGAAGATACCTCTAAAAAAGATGATGTTGATAGTGAAAATGATGTTAATGATGAAACAATTGATAGTAGATTTATAGGTGAATGGAAATTTCAAGATTTTGAATTGTCTTTTATATTTAGATCTAATGGTTCATTTTACGGTAATAATTATACAATTATTTATTATATAGGTTCTTGGAAAGTTAAAGGAAATCAATTATGCACAATACCGGAAGAAATAGATGAAAGTTGTTTCAAATTTGATTTTTCTAATGATAATAAAACATTAACTCTATATGTTGATGAGGACAATCCAACAGTGTTAACTAAGCAATGATTTTTTTTAAAATTCTAAAAATATTTTTATACATTATATTTTATTTATTAACAATAGATTTAAGATATAAAAAAAGATACAATAAAGTGGAGGTATTGAATTTCATGTTGAGGAAACAAATTTTAGTTGTTATTTTTATAGGTTTATTTATTAGTTTATCTTTTTTCCCAATAATAGATGGCTCACAACATAATGATAACCAAATATTAATACAAATTGATCAAACTATAGATAAGTTACTTCTTGAAGATAAGATAATTGATGATATACATGTAAAGTATTGGATACATGTTATGAATGGTATTGTAATTAAAAATGATTATATTTTATTACAACAAAACAAAGAGAATAATAATATAATTAAATTTGAAAAAGAATGGACTGATACAAAAGATCTTGGATTAGATATCACACAAATGAATTTAGATACATTTAAAATAGATGAAACTTTAGTTGCATGGATGGAAAAAGTTCTTTTTCCAGAAAAAAATGATTTATTATATTTTTATTCTATTGATAAGAATCAACATTTTCCATTGTTATGCTGGGAAGTTAGATATAAAGATGGATATACTATTTTATATAACAATAATGGAGAGATTATTGGAAGTGGTATACCAGCACCAAATGAAGGTTTTTCTCTATCGGGATATAATGATGAAAGTTATCCAGATCCCTGGATAGATTGGAGATTAAATGCAGATAGCTGGTTTAAAAATTGGTGTGATACTACTACAAGTATATCATTACCAACTGTACAAGTTATTTCATCATATGTTAGTAATCCAGATATGAATATCTTTTTTGAGATAGCACATTCAATTGGTTTACCAACAAGATTTCAAGCAAATGGAGAAGGAATATTTTATACTGCTGATCAAATTCAAAGTGATATGCAAAACCGTGATCCCATACGATTTGCTATGTTGTGTAGTTGTGAGGCTATGCGTGAAACAGGGCCAGGAACCCTTTCATACGAGTTTAGAAAGGGAGAAATAGAAAACACAGTAACTGTTGGATATATTGGTATGGCAAGCTGCCCTGGATGGAGTGTCTCACTTCCATGGCAAGATTATATGTTTTATGCGATAGATGCGAATTATACTATTCAAGAAGCTTTTAATCTAGCATGTGCAGAGTATCCTATCATCGCTGATTGTGTAGTATTTGTAGGAGATACAACCTTAAAAATATTTGAAGGTGAAGAAGATGATGACGATGACGATGATAATAGAATATTACCAAAGGTTCTAATACTATATCCCACAGAAAACTCTATTGTTAATGGAAGTATAAAAATAACAGGAACCGCAAGTGATCTAGATGGACAAATTAGAAATGTATATATCAAGATAGACAATGATGATTGGCAGGAAGTCTCTGGAACTTATTCCTGGGAATTTCTATGGGATACTACTACAGTATCTGATGGATTACATAAAATAACTGCAGTAGCAATAGATGACAATGGTTTACAATCTGGTTGTTATTATCGTAATGTATACAGTATCAATGACTTTTTAGAGACAAATATAATAGCTCCAGAGCAGGCATTAACAAATCAAGAAATAACCTTCAAATCTACAACTTCTGGAGGGATTTTACCATATAATTATACCTGGGATTTTGGTGATGGAACAATAAATTATGAACAGAATCCAATATATCAGTATGAAAAACCAGGTGAATATAATGTAAAACTAACAGTGAAAGATAGTATTGATAACACAGTTAGCGACAATAAAGAAATTTTAATCATTGAAAGTGATAACATCCCACCTGAAATAGAGATAATTAAACCAGAATATGGACTATATATTGGAAATAATAAATTATCATCGTTACCATTTATTCTTGTAATTGGAGATATCACAATCGAATGTCAAGTTACAGATAATGGTGGATCAGGTTTAGAAAAAGTTGAATTCTATATTGATAATAATTTAAAAGAATCATTTACTGATTCATCAAATATCTATCAATGGACATGGGATACAGCATCCTTTTTTAAACATAAAATAACCATAAAAGCATACGATACCGCTGGAAATTTTGATAGTAAAGATATTACAATCTTTAAATTTGGTTAAAAAATACATTGTCTTCAATTCTTTTCTTTTTCAGCTGAAATTTTTTATTTACCTACAGGTATGAATAAAAACCTTCTCTGATCATAATACATTCCCCCACAGATAGATGATGAAATAAATCAGTTAAATCCATCATATTTCATTATTTAATCCACATCTACCATCATAATAACCAGACACCCAAATTATTTTAACCATACCATAATTAAAATATAAGTTAGTAATATATAAA
>CAZVNH010000063.1:0-10507 GCA_964628575.1 uncultured Thermoplasmatales archaeon
ATTATATTCAGCACAATTAGAAGGAATGATGAGTGTTGGAGTTATTTTTGATGTGAAAAATCCAGATAATATTGCACATTTTCTCACAGAAACACTTTCTGGTTTTGACGAATGCCATCATACAAGAACGATATCACTTATGAAACCAGTATTTTTCCCAATCCCAAAAAAGAAACCTGAAAATGTGAAAAGATTTGTTATTAGAATTTATACTCATCCAAAAAATTACAAAGCCATATACAACTATTTAACTAATTATAACTATCCATTCAATTTATTTCCAATATATGTTTCTTATTCTCTTGGAGATGAAGACATTGTTATGAATGTCGGTGCTGACCATGCTGAGACAGTTAATAGATTTTTAAAAGAAAACATTAGATCACTTGATGGTGTTGATTCATCAGCATTTTATCCAGTAGTTAGATCAAAAAGATTTGCGCCTCTTGAAAGACTAATTGAAACTCAAAAGGAGCATCTAGCTGATAAAGCAAAAAAAGTTTCTGATAGTGAAACAGATAAAGATTTCGATTGGGTTGAAAATTTTGAAGAATATGCAATGTTAACAGGTGCATTTCCAAGTGATATATAGATATTTTAATGGAAATAAAATTATATTGAAATAGGTGTATGATAATGACTGAAGAAGATATTTCTGTTTTACTTGATGAAAAACGAGTTTTTAAGCCAAAAAAAGAACTTGTGAATCAAACAAATGTAAAAGAATGGATGGATAGACATAATATTAGTGATCTTGATGAGCTCTATAAAAAAGCAGATAACTGGGAATGGTTTTGGGATGAAGTATCTAAAGACCTTGTTGAATGGTACGAGCCATACAATAAAGTAATTGAGTGGGATCCTCCTTATGCCAAATGGTTTGTTGGTGCAAAATATAATATTGCCCATGATGCATTAGATAAACATATAAAAAGTTGGAGGAAAAACAAGGTTGCTTTTATATTTGAAGGTGAACCTGGTGATGTAAAAAAACTCACATACAATGATTTATATATCGAAGTAAATAAATTTGCAAATGCATTAAGAAAAATAGGTGTTAAAAAAGGGGATCGTGTTGGCATTTATTTACCAATGATTATGGAATTACCAATTGCTATGCTTGCTTGTGCAAAGATCGGTGCGATACACTCTGTTGTGTTCTCTGGTTTTAGCTCTCTTGCATTTAGAGATAGAGTAAATGATTGCGAAGCAAAGGTAGTTATTACTTGTGATGGTTTCTGGCGACGTGGTAGTAAGGTTTATCTGAAACAGCAAGCAGATGTAGCACTTGAAGAGGCTCCTAGTGTTGAACATTGTATTGTTGTAAAACGTACTGGTGATGGCGTTCCATGGTCTGCGGGTCGTGATGTTTGGTGGCATGATTTAGTATTTGATTCACCTAAAGAATGTGAAACAGAACAACTTGATGCAAATGATCCATTGTTTTTCTTGTATACAAGTGGTACAACTGGTAAACCAAAAGGTATTATTCATGCTCATGGTGGCTATGCAGTTGGTACAAGTTATACATTGAAATGGGTTTTTGATATGAAAGAAACTGATATCTGGTGGTGTGCCGCAGATATTGGTTGGATTACTGGTCACTCCTATATCGTGTATGCGCCATTGATTCTTGGTGCAACATCTGTTTTATATGAAGGTGCTCCTAATTATCCACAACCTGATCGTTGGTGGGAGATTATTGAGAAATACAATATCACACTTCTGTATACCTCTCCAACAAGTATTCGTTTGTTTATGAAATATGGTGAAGATTGGGTCAAGAAACATGATCTTAGTACTCTTAGATTATTAGGTTCTGTTGGTGAACCGATAAACCCTGAAGCTTGGATTTGGTATCATAAATATATTGGGAATGAAAACTGCCCAATTATGGATACATGGTGGCAGACAGAAACCGGTCATTTTATGATATCTCCATTACCACTTACATCATTAAAACCTGGTTCTGCGACAAGACCATTACCAGGTCTTGGTGCTGATGTTTTAAATGAACAAGGTCAACCAGTACAAAATGCTGGAGGAAATCTTGTTCTAACTCATCCTTGGCCAGGTATGCTTCGAGGAATTTATAAAAATCCAGAACGATTCCAAAAAACCTATTGGGATAAATTCGAAGGATTATATCTTGCTGGTGATGTAACAAGAAAGGACAATGACAACTATTTCTGGATTCAAGGTCGAGCAGATGATGTATTAAATGTATCTGGCCATAGAATCGGCAATAGCGAGGTTGAATCTGCACTTGTCAGTCACCCTATGGTTGCAGAGGCAGCAGTTGTTGGAAAGCCTCATCAGCTTAAAGGCGAATCAATAACTTCATATGTTGTTTTGAAGAAAAATATTAGTCCAAGTGAAGATCTTAGAAAACAACTTCGTGAACATGTTGGTAAAGAAATGGGAAAAATTGCACGCCCTGATGAAATCTGGTTTGTAACTGATGTTCCTAAAACACGAAGTGGAAAAATCATGAGACGTGTAATAAGATCAAAAGCTCTTGGTAAAGAAGTTGGAGATATATCAACACTTGCAAATCCTGAAGCAGTAGACGAGATTGGAAAAGCAAAATAAAACTTCCTTTCTTCCTTTTTTTCTAATAACTATTAAATAACTTATATCTGTTTTACCAACTTGATTTTTAAAAGCATTTATCATGCTTTTGGGGACAAGTGGATAATATGGATTTAGAAGATATTGAGGATGGAATAGTTCAACTTATTAAAAAAGCTGAAACAGAACTTCCTGATGATGTTATTAAAGCTTTAAAAAAAGCTTATGATATTGAAAGTGGAGTTGCTAAAACTCAAATTGGAGCAATTCTTGAAAATATAGATCTTGCCAAAAAATCAGGTCGGCCTATGTGTCAAGATACAGGAATTCAAACTTTTTTTGTAGATATTGGAAAAGATTTTCCATATATTGATAAACTTAATGAAATTATTATCAACGGTGTTAAAAAAGCTACAAAAGAAATACCTATTAGACCTAATACTGTTGATCCTTTTACAGGTGTAAATCATAGGGATAATACCGGTGATTTTATTCCATATATAACCTGGAATTTTACAGATGGAAAAGATGTATCAATCACTGTACTGCCGAAAGGTGGTGGTAGTGAGAATATGAGTAAATTAGGCATGCTAAAACCTGGTGTTGGAATTGAAGGAGTTAAAAATTTTATAGTTGATGAAATGATAAAAGCTGGTGGTAATCCATGTCCACCAACTGTTGTTGGTGTTGGAATAGGAGGAGGAGCTGATTTAGCATTAAAACTTGGTAAAAAATCATTACTTCGCCCAGTAGGAAAACGGAATAAAGATAAAAATATCGCAAAGATAGAAGAGGAATTAATTAGGCGAATAAACAAAAGTGGAATTGGTCCTATGGGATTAGGTGGTAAAACAACAGTTCTTGATGTTCATATTGAAAAAGCCCATAGGCATCCTGCAAGTCTACCTGTTGGTATATCTGTTCAATGTTGGGCTGATAGAAGAGCAAATATGATAATCCATAATGATGGAAGCTGGAAGGTGAAATAGACTATGGAATATCATATCAATCTACCTGCAAAATCAGATGAAATAAAGAAGTTAAAGATTGGAGACGTTCTATATATTTCTGGGAAAATTTTTACTGCAAGAGATGAAGCTCATCATATGATGCTTGAGAAAAATAAAGATGAAATGCCTTTTAATCCTTCTGATATGGGATTGTTTCATTGTGGTCCTTTAATGAAGAAAATTAAAGAAAAATGGTATGTTGTATCAGCAGGTCCAACAACTAGCAGTCGCATGGAGATTTTTGAAGACAGATTCATTGAAAAATATAGGATAAAACTAATAATCGGAAAAGGTGGAATGGGAGAAAATACACAAAAAGCATTACAAAAATATATATGTATATATACTGCTTATACTGGAGGAGCTGGAGCTCTTGCTGCAGAAAAAGTAGAAGAAGTTGAAAATGTCTATTGGCTTGATAAACTTGGAATGCCTGAAGCTGTTTGGATTATGAGAGTAAAAGATTTCGGTCCGTTGATTGTTGCAATGGATTCATATGGAAATTCAATTTATAAAGAAGTAGAAAAAAAGATAAAAAAAGCTTAAAATTTCAATTTTTTCTAATTTTTAAAATCATCTGATTTTTTTTTAATATTTTTTTTAATAATCATAAAATGTTTTTTTAATATCTTTTTCTATTTTAATGATATCTCTTAATAAATATATCTTGAATAAATAACATTTTTTAATAGAATATTTATTAAATTTGTATAGTTTTACATATTATAAAAAATAAGGTGATTAATTGAAATTTGATCCTGAAGAAGCATCAATTGTAATAAAGGATTTTATTAAAACTTATTTAATAAATTCTAAATGTAAAGGTTTGGTAATTGGTTTATCTGGAGGAGTAGATTCTGCAGTTACCTCTGTTTTGTGTAAACAGGCACTTGGTGTTTCTAAAGTAAATTGTATTTTTTTACCTGATAATTCTACACCTGAAATTGATAAAAAACATTGTGATTTGTTAAAGAAAAAATTTAATGTTAACTATAAGGAAAAGAACATAACAAATCTTGTTAATCAAGTTGCAAAAACATGTTTGGAAAAACCAGATAAATATGCACTTGCAAATATCAAAGCAAGATTACGAATGATTATTCTTTTTGAATATGCATATATGAAAAATTGTCTTGTCTGTGGAACTAGCAATAAATCGGAATTATTAATAGGATATTTCACAAAATATGGTGATGGTGGTGTTGATATAATGCCAATTGGTGATCTTTATAAAACTCAGTTATGGGAGCTTGCAAAATATTTAAAAATCCCTAAAGAAATAATTGCAAAACCACCATCAGCAGGTCTTTGGAAGGACCAATATGATGAAAAAGAGTTTAAGTTAACTTATTTTGAATTAGATAATATACTATTCGGTCTTGAAAGAAAATTTAGTTTGGATGATATTGCTAAATCATCAGGAGTGCAGAAATCTGATATAATTAGAATTAAAAATATGCGAATTAGAAGTCAACATAAAAGAAGATCAGCACTTATTCCAAAAATTGGACTTAGAACTCCTGGTAATGATTGGAGATCCCCGGTTCAATTGGGTTAAAAATATTTTTTTATATATCTTTTTATATGCTAAAATAATCTACTTTCTATATCACTAAAAATATGCTCTATATAAATTATATTAAAATATAGGAGAAAAATATAAATATATCACTATCTAATCCACAAATTGTGAGCGATCTTGAAAAGAAAAAAATATAGTTTAATTATAATAAATTCTATAATCTTTTTATTACTCTTTTCTACCCTTTCTTCTTATGGTTTTGAAATTAAGAATATAACAATCAGTGATGAAAAAACTGTTTTTGATTTTGAGCAAATTTCTATTAGTAAAGACAATGAAAAATTAGATATTATCTATCCCAGATCAACGATTCCAGTTATTATTGAAAAAGGTGATTATTTCAATATTCAATTCAATTCTATCACTTTTGATAATATATATATTTATATATCTACAGCGTATGAACCTATAGTAGACAATTTTCTACTTGGAATAGATGATATTTGGATGGAAGATACTACTTGGTTTGCAAAGGTTTTTGTACCTCAAGATATACCAGAGGAATTATACAATCTATCGCTTGTAATATACAAAAATGATAAAATATATTCCAATAGTAGACCAAGAGCTGTTAGTGTTATTAATGAATATACTGATGATTTCTCTTTTATTCATATAACTGATTTTCATGTAGGTGATCCTCGAGGTTTTTTAGAAAGTATTCGTGAAACACTTGGCTATAAATCAATTAAAACTTGTATAAATGAAATAAATCTTTTACATCCAGATTTTGTTATTATCTCTGGTGATTTAGTATATGGTCAGTTGTATCCTTTTGAATATTCAAAAGAGTACAAAATATGTTATGATATGATACAAATGTTTGATGTTCCAACTTTTCTTGCACCAGGAAATCATGATGGATATAGAAAATTTAGAGAGGACGGTCTTGAGTTTTGGGAACAATATTTTGGACCTCTTTATTATTCCTTTAATTTTGGGAATTATCATTTCCAAGCAATTAACTCTTATGATTGGCCAGCTTATCTCAGGATTTGTCCGCTATTTATTTCATTGAATTGGGGTGGTTGTATACAAGAAAACCAGCTAAAATGGATTGAAAAAGATCTTCAAGATAATTTCGATGCAAATCTTACCTTTATATTTATGCATCATAATCCTTTATGGGATACAAAATCAGATTCATTATTGAGAATGGGATATAAAAATAGAGAAAATTTACTTTCTCTCATTAAGAATTATAATGTTGATATGGTTCTGGCAGGCCATATTCATAAAGATACTGTTGAAATTAAGGATGAAACTATCTTTCTTACAACAACAACACCTGAAAGTGAAATTAGAACCGATGATGGTTACTGGGGTTACCGATTGATAAATATCAAAGATGGTAAGATTAGCTCATATAATTATAAAGAACCAAAATATTGTATACCATCTTATCAAATTAAGGTAAATTTTATCGAACCAGACAATGTAAAGATTAAAAACAAGTTAGAAATAGATATCCAAGTTTTACTTAAATTTATTCTTCCAAAAAATGATTATACAGTTTTAAATGGTACAATAATAATGCAAAGAGAAGATACTTATCTATGTGAATATTATGTTCTTGCAGATATTTCAAAACAAAGTGAAGAATTTGTTATATTAATATAATTTTCTTAGAATTCAAATTTATTACCAGTTAATTTTTCATAGGCTTCTTGATATTTTTTTTGTGTTTCTTTAATTATTCCTTCTGGAAGATTAGGCGGTGTTGAATTTTTATCCCAACCTGTGCTGCTAAGATAATCTCTAACATATTGTTTATCAAAACTTGGTTGACTTTTACCTGGTTCATAAAGATCAGCAGGCCAGAAACGACTACTGTCTGGTGTAAGTATCTCATCGACAAGAATTATCTCATTATCGATTTTTCCAAATTCAAATTTAGTATCAGCAATAATAATTCCTTTTTCAAGAGCATATTTAGATCCTTCTTTATAAATCTTCAAAGATAAGTCTCTTAATTTCTCTGCGTCTTCTTTACCAATCATTTTTTCCATTTCATCAAATGATATATTAATATCATGGCCACTTTCTGCTTTTGTAGATGGTGTAAATAAAGGCTCATCGAGTCTATCAGATTCTTTTAATCCTTTGGGAAGTTTAATTCCACATACTGTTCCATCTTTTTGATAAGATTTCCAAGCAGAACCTGAGATATATCCTCGGACAATACACTCGATTGGATAGACATTTGCTTTTTTAACAAGCATACTGCGACCATCTAGCTCATTTTCATAATTAATAATACTATCTGGAAAATCAGAAATATCAGAAGAAATCAGATGATTCTTAACTGTATCTTTAAAAAAATCAAACCAAAATTTAGATATCTGTGTTAAACAAATCCCTTTATTTGGAATAGGTTCATGTAAAACAAAATCAAAGGCACTTATTCGATCAGTAACAATTAATAGTAGTTTATCATTGGTTTCATAAACATCTCTTACTTTTCCTTTTTTATAGGCTTTTAGAGGTAAATCTGTCTCTGTAACAATACTCATCTTTTCTCCTCCTTTTTTTATAATATTTTTGCACCTACTTTTACAGGTTTATCTGATTTTACATCTCCTTTTTCAGATTTTAAAACTTTACCATTATATACTGCTTTTAAATCTTCATCTATTGTCATATTTAATTTTTTAAAATCTTCGAATTCTAATATTTCATCAGCATTTTTAGATATTCCTTCAATTATTACTTCTGAACCTGGTTTTGAATCACCAGGATTTAATAAAGAAACAGTGCCTGAGTTATCTTCTGCAGCAAGTAGCATACCTTTAGAAGTTATCCCACGTATTTTTGCTGGTTTTAGATTTGCAACAATAATTATATTCTTATCTTTAATTTCTTCTTTTGAATAAAATGGTTTCATCCCTGCAACTATTACTCTTTTTCCAAGATTTCCTAAATCTATATGCATCATATAGAGTTTATCAGCCTGAGGATGATCTTTAACTTCTAAAATCTTTGCAACTCTTAAATCTGCTTTTGAAAATGGATCTGTTTCGACCATAAAATCCTCCAATATTAATTTCTTAAATAATGGTTGTGGTTTTTCTAAACTTGTTCCAACCTTAATATCCTCTAGAGAAGTATTCCAATCTATCTTATGAATTGATTCTTTTTCTCCAATTATCTTCCAAATTTTTTCTGAAGAAAATGGTAGATACGGAGCTGTAAAAATAGATAGAGCTTTTACAATTTTTATACAAATATTAAGAACAGTTCCACAAGCAACTTTATCAGTTTTAATTAAGGTCCATGGTTGTTTTTTATCAAAATAAACATTTCCAAATTGTGCAAGATTCATAGCTGCTCTAAGTCCTTTCTTAAATTCACAATTTTTAATTGATTCAGATACTTCCTTTGATGTTTGTTTTATTTTTTCAAGTGCTTCTTTATCTAAATCATCAAGTTTTCCTTGTTTTGGAATTTTTCCATAATTCTTCTGAGTAAAAGTTATTACTCTATGAACAAAATTACCATATGTTCCAACAAGTTCATCATTATTCTTTGTTACATAATCCTCCCAAAGCCAGTTTGTATCTTTATTTTCAGGCATATTTATTGAGAGATAATATCTTACTGAATCAACATCAAGGTTAGCTACTACATCAGGAACCCATACTGCGATTCCACGGCTTTTTGAAAATTGTTCTCCCTTAAGTCTTAAATATTCATTTGCAGGAATATCATATGGTAAATTCAATGAGTCATCATATCCCATTAACATGGATGGCCAGATTATGCTATGGAAAGGAATATTATCTTTTGCTAAAAAATAATAATGTTTTGCTTTTGGATCTTTCCACCAATATTCCCATTTATTTTTTTCATTAATATTTTTTGCCCATTCTTTACTAGCAGATAGATATCCTATTACTGCGTCAAACCATACATATATTTTTTTATCCTTATATCCTTTTATGGGAACAGGTATGCCCCATGTAATATCTCTTGTTATAGCTCTATCCTTAAGTCCATTTTTTAACCAGTTTTCAGTAAATTTTTTTACACTTGATTTCCAATGATTTTTATTTTTCATCCACTCGAGAAGTTTCGGCTCAAACTTGCTTAATGCCATAAAGAAATGTTCACTGGTTTTAATTTCAGGTGTACTACCACAAATCTTACATCTAACATTATCAAGTTCCGGGGGATCAAGAAGTTTGCCACATTCATCGCATTGGTCACCTCGAGCATTTTCATTTTTACAATAGGGACATACTCCTTCTATATATCTATCAGGTAAAAATCTTTTACAATCATTACAGTAAAATGAATCGACCTTTTTTTTATAAACACATTTTTTTTTATATAAAGTGGAAAAGATATCTTGTACAACTTCTTTATGATTTTCTGTTGTTGTTCTTGTAAATAAATCAAAAGAAATACCAAACTGTTTCATATTTTCAGTATGTTCCTTGTTAAATCTATCAACAACAGCTTGAGGTGTAATTTTTTCTTTATCAGCAGTAATTGTAATTGGTGTTCCATGCTCGTCACTTCCTGATACCATTAAAACGTCATTGCCTATCATACGATTATATCTAGCAAATATATCTGCAGGTAAGTAACATCCGGCAATATGACCGAGATGAAGCGATCCATTTGCATATGGCCAGGCAACACCAATGTATATTTTTTCCTTCATATAAATTCCTTAAGCCGAATATAGCCATAACATTTAAATATGGCGCATTGCTAATATATAAGTATACAATAAAGAAAAATAAAGATTGAAAAATGGCACCTTGACTGGGTGCATTAATCAATTAAGATTAATCATATTTACCCGTATAATATAATCATTCATAATATATAAATCTAAAAAAAGTAAATAAAGAAGTGGAGGACCCACCAATTATTTGCTCAAAAGCGGATAATGGTGCTATTTTTCATTAATAAGATTAAGGTGATGTTTAATGGTAATCGATCCAGCAACAACGAAATATTTAATTAAGGCTCATATAAAAGCAGATGGAATAATTGAAAAATCTGACGTAGTTGGTGCAATCTTTGGACAAACAGAGGGTCTACTTGGTGATGAATTAGACCTTGGAGAACTTCAAAGATCAGCGAGAGTTGGAAGAATAGAAGTTGAATTAGAATCAAAAAGTGGTAAAAGTGAAGGAACAATCACTCTTCCTACATCTCTTGACAAAGTAGAAACAGTAATCCTTGCTGCAGCATTTGAAAGTATAGACCGTGTTGGTCCTTGTAAAGCAACAATAATATCTGATCAAGTCGAAGATGTTAGGGTTGTTAGAAGAAAACAAGTAATTGAAAGAGCAAAAGAATTACTAAATAAGGTTATGGAAGAAGGTAAGAT
>CAZVNH010000064.1:0-10410 GCA_964628575.1 uncultured Thermoplasmatales archaeon
GTCTAGTCCCCCCTCAAAAGGACCATCAGGATCATCATTTGATAAAGACATTATTAGATTTAGATTCTTGGCTTTTAACATTTCGATTCTTTGTTTTATTGCTTCAATTAATCCAATTTCATCATAATCAGATTCATTCTCTATGATAGTTTTATACTCAACAGCTGATATATTAGGTGTTAATAGCATAAAAATACAAACAACAATACTTCCTAATATTATGGTTTTCTTCTTCATTAAAAATTCCCCTTCAACTCAAAACCTTTGTATTTTAAAACACTTTAATCCTATTTAAGATAATATGAATATGATCTCTATTTACTCAATATTAAAAAAATAAGTAGAAAAAAATATTATAAATGGGCTTATTGTCTACACCAAACACTTTATAATTTTACATTTATTCTTTTGATAATTAAAATAACGTTTTATTTAAATATTATATATCTTCATACAGTTGTATCATGAAAAGAATTTTTGCTCCTGGATGTGCTTTGATATTATATAAACCAGAATTGGTTGAGAAATTGCATAAATTTCTAAATGAAAATATTGAAGAAATGCAAATACTTGATATATGTTGTAGAAATCAACCTAAGTTAGATAATGGAACTGAAGTGATTAATATTTGTCCTGGATGTGATAAAAGATATAGGCAAAATTATGCTGATTCAACTACAATCTCTCTATGGGAGATTTTAGCAAAAAACGATTTTTTCCCTTTTCCAGATTATCACGGTAAAAAAATGACAATTATAGATGCTTGTCCAACTCGTAGTGAGGTGCGAGTTCATAAAGCAATACGAACTCTATTAGAAAAGATGAATATAACACTAATTGAACCAAAGAAAACAGGTACAAAAAGTACATGTTGCGGTGATAGTTTTTATGGAAATATTTCAACTGAAAAGGTAAAAACTCTAATGAGAGAAAAAACATCGGAAATGCCTGCTGATGATGTAGTTGTTTATTGTGTATCATGTAGTAAATCAATTTATATCGGAGGAAAGAAACCACGTTATATGATTGATTTATTATTTAAAGAAAAAACAATTCCAAAGACCTTTGAACCAGATGAATGGCATAAGGAACTTGATGATTTTATTCTCAATCATTAAAACATACTTAATTTATATTAATATTAAATTAATTATTTATGTTTAAATTGTTTTCACTTCTATCTTAAAAAAAATCTTGTTTTTAACATATTACAAAGGAGTTTATGATCCACTCTTCGCATATTAATGTTTATTATATCTATAATTTGTTTATTAATATTCAAATTGGAGTAGTTAAAGAGCTATCGTAAATGTTTTGGGGTGATACATAACGTAAATATCCATAACCTTCTATCATATCTGGTTCTGAATCACCATCAAGATCCTCAGGGAATTTAGGATCTAAATCTATTCCTGCATTATAATAAGAAGCCCAAACTAAATCTGCACAGTAATACCAATCTGACAATGGGTCCAATGGATCATCAGGATTATAATTTGCATGTTTTCGGAATTTATAGCTAGGATCGTTTATATCCCATTTTGTATAATCCCACATGAAATATGGATTATCCTTTTTAGACATTAAATAAAAATGTTGATAGGAGCATCCTAGCTGGCTTTCCGCAAATTTTATAGCAGCATTTTTTACTGATATATCTGCATCAACCTTTGCATAATCTAATTTTGAATAAATAAATAACAAACTTAATCGAGTATATCTAACCTTTGGAAATGGAAAATATGTAGACTCGATAACATAATGATTGCCAAATATATTATCTTCAATAAACTCTCCTTTAATATTGATATGTCCTTTACCTCGATAAATAGCAACATGATCAAAACCTGTCCTAACGTCGTGCCCACCTAATTTTACCCAGATATCCCTTATCTCACAAAAAACAAGATCACCAGGTTCAAGTTTCCTAATAATATTCTTTTTTGATAAAATTGGATTAATATTAGATTTATCATCATTACAACTCATAACAGAATTAATAAAAAAAGGATTAACAACCATTATTATTAATAATATAATACATATGATTTTTATTTGTAATTTATTTTTCATTAAATCAAACTCCGATAATTAATAATATTATAAATAATAAATTTATTTAAATAGTACATTAGTAGATTTTTAGCCACTTTATTTTTACCTTTAAGTACTTGATAATTTAAATATGCATCTTTACTTAATAAACCCCCTGAATCTGCCGAAAATACCGTCATAGTATTCATCTGATCAGCTTTATTCCATTGATGGGATATCTCAATAACTTCACCGGAACTATATGGTCCAAATCTTTCTAAATTATCTTCAGCTCTCCACCTAATCCAATAATAAAGTTGATCGCCTTCTGGATCGGTCGAGGAGATTGAAAAGGTTTGGGTAGTACCTACTTTAAAAATATGTCTACCTGATATACTTGGTTTTATTGGCTGTGAAGTAACTATAAAATCTAATTCAACTTCATTCCCAGCTATTACTGAATCGGTTCTTTTTAAACAGTATAAATATGGATTAGTAGAAATAACAACCATTAGATCATATGTATGTGACTCCTCAAATGGTTCTTTTGGAAGAATAGATAAACAATAACTTCCATCTTGATTTGTTTCAGTTTTTTGGGAAATACTGTTTAGGGGGTATATCATTTTATCCCCTAATCCAATTAGTTTCTCATTTTCTTCCTTATAAACCGAACCATAAACTGTTACCTGAGAAGTTAGTTCAGTAGTACACTCATTGTTATCTTTATTTGATTCCGGGAAATTTGTATCACGTATTTTAAGTGTTATCGTCTCTGGTTTTTCATTTAAATAATTAGAATATAATGAACCAAATCCCTCACCATGACGATATAGATAAGGGTCAAGATCAATAACTGGTAATTCGTCTCTTAAAAAATAGGTTGGATTATTATCTGTAAAAAATTCTATATAGAATTTAATAGGTACATTACTTGAATATGAGTCTCCTTTATTTATTGTGTCATAATTAATTGTTATTTTTTTATCATATGTTGAATACGATGCAACTAACTTAGCAAATGCTATATCTGGTAGCCCATCATCAGATAATTTTTCTGATTTTATTTCTAATGCTGGGATAGCTGTGAAAATACTAATCAATAAAATACATATAAAACCTATTACAATTATTTTCATTTTTCATCACAGATATATAACTATGTAACTAATTTTATATAAAATATACTATATAAATAACGTCAATTGACGGTAATGGCATATACTTTTATTTAATGTTATATTTTGATTTTTACTTTTATCTTTAATAAATAATTAAAAATCTTGTTTAGAGATTTAAATATTATTGTATTATTTTATGAAATGACAGGTAATAATTTAATAGGTATATTAAAAAATTAAATAAGGGCATATTTAAAAATTTATTTTTGTTTTTGGGCATACTTATTTTTAAAGATGTCCAGTCACTCTCTGTAAAACAGCGATCCCTTACTTTAACTTTGATAATATAATTACCTTCTTTATTCCAACTATGAGATGCATCACAAGCATCACCTGAAATGTAGGGACCAATCCAACCAGAATTTGTACCATCTCCCCAGTCGAACCAATAGAAAACATCATCTCCATCAGCATCTGACGAATAAGTAGAATAGGTATATGTTTCTCCTTTTTTTCCAGATGTTACCCCTGAGATTTTATTTGGTTTATTTGGATTATTATTGTACCAAAAAGCCGAACTATAAGGAGCTATATCTTCATCACACCAACCATCATTATCATTATCGATATATATCCGTTTTTTCCTACCATTAATTATTTCATAATCATAACCATCTTCGTCAACTAAACCATCATTGTCATTATCTCCATCAAACCATTCATGAATAATATTTATTGAATATTCAAATAATTCTTTTGTTGTTGTTATGCCATCTTTATTTCTATCAGCATTTGTTGTTGAATAATTTTTATAATCGCCTTCATTTGCTAAACCTCTTAGGTTTGCTAATGTAAAATCACCTAGCCAATAAACATCTTCTTCATTATATATTTCATCATAGCCAGGGTCATATCTCCAATTACTATTTCTATCCCATATATAACCATCTTGAAAAGGCCTCATTCTTAATGGGCCAGTGAGTTCATCTGGATCAGCGATACCATCATGGTCTGTATCATTCCATAGATATGGTGCGCCATCTGCGGCATGACCTGCTTGAACTGCTGGTTCAATATTGATATGATCTGGACCATATCTTTCACCTTCTGCATTTGTTGCATTTTGTACATCACGATCACCATCTTCAAATCCACCTGCATTGCAACAATCTAGTTTAACAGTTATTGTTACACAATCCGGAAAACCACTAATCCATCTAGCAAGAGTGTCATCAGTTATATTTCCATCCCATGCTTCTAGATCCTCATCGTAACCATCTGACTCATTATCATCATTATCTGCATATGTAAAATCCGTTGCATGTGAAGAAAAATAGAATAGAAACTCATCACCAGGTCTTGCTTTATCCTTTGTATCATTTATTGCTTCGTGAATATTATCAACAGTTGCCTCATCACCTAATAAAAGGGTGGTGTTTTCATCATCCCAACCAGGTTTTTCTAAAAGTGTAGCTTCCATATTAGGAGCATCGTTTTCAGGTCCATGAACCTCATAATCTTTACCTCTATGATCACAACCAATAAAAATACCATGAAAAGTAGTTTCCCCTGAGTTATCGGTCATAGTAGGACCAGTATGAGAACAGGGATCTTCTACATTAACATATACTGAATCTTCTCCATTGTTTTCTGATTCATCAATGGCATACACAGTAATTTCATTTAATCCTGAATATAAGTCAATAGCAAAGAAAAACTCGTAATTTTGTACAGGTCCTCCTTGAATTTCTATATATCCAGAATCAAAACTGCCATCAGGCCAATTATATTTATAACCAATTGAGTCAACTCCTATATTATCATATATAGATCCATAGAGAGATACTTCTTGAGGATAAGGATAAACTGTTCCATCCTGAGGTGACTCAACTTTTACGATTGGTGGTTCTTTATCTTCTCCTCCAGGCTCATAAAAAACAGTAATAGAATCTTCACCTCTATTATTTTCACTATCCTTTGCATAAACAGTAATTAGATTACCGTCAGATCCCTCAACAAGAAAAACATCAATGGAAAATTCATAATATTCAACTGGAGGATTAATATCCCAAAATTCACTAAACATCCCACCACCAGGATAGCTTATAATATAACCATACTCAATAAGAGGAAGTTCACCAAAAGCATTTCCTTCAACAATAATATCTGGATCTGTAACAACAGCACCATCATCAGGATTTGTTATCTCAACAAAGGGACTCTGAAATGAATTAGATCTATTTTTTACAATATTCTGTCCATATATAATATTGTTAAAAACTGTGAATAGAAGTATAATACAAATAAATATTTCTAAAATCTTTTTTTTCATATTTTTTTATCCTCCCTTAAAGAATTTAATAAAATAGTATATTCTTATTTGTATTAAAATTATCTATAAAATATACATAATATCTTAAAATAGAATATAAAAAAAATATTTAATAAAATTTAGTCAGTTCAAATTTAAATTTTAATTAATTTTTTGATTATTATGTATAAATTATATTTCTTCCTATAAATTATACAAAAAATATAAAAGAAAATAATCGATATGAGATCGTCAGGGAGGAAAGTAAAAACATGAGAATTAAAATAATTTGTATATTAATTATTATGTTAATAGTTATTAATATGTCACCAAGTGGTAAAAAAACTGATTCTTTCAATAGTAAAGTTAAAAATCATAAAGAGTTAAATGAATTTCAAATTCCTAATAATATTGTTGTTAGTTGTTCATTTGATAAACCTATATTTAAAACTATTACTATCTCCGAAGAACAATTCTCCTCAATAAAAATGAATGATCTCCAAAGTAGTGGAAATGTTGGTTCACCTCGTTTACCATTAAAATCTGTTAATATTCTTCTTCCACCAATGAGTTATGTAACTAATATTAATATTGAAGGAGAAATGAATGAAATAAAAGAAGAATATTTAGTTGAACCGATTATTGAACCAATAATTATAAGTAGTCAAAGAAGAAATGTTGATTTATTTTTAAATTCAACTATTTATAATTCTAGTGAGTTGTTTCCAGGAGAAGCATTTACAAATGCAGGAATTGGATATTTCAGAGGTTATGCAATCCTTACACTTTTACTTCATCCTATTCAATATATTCCTAAATCTGGAAAAGTGTTTTATTATGACAAATTAACAGTTACAATTAATACAGAAATTAATGGTGAGAGAAACTCCTTATACAGATACTGTACAAATGATAAAAATGAAGTTAAGAAAAAAGTTGTTAATCCTATGATGACTGATATTTATGATAATGCTTATCATTCTGAAACAACTGTCTCTAATAAAGAGGAGTTTAAATATGTAATAATTACTCATCATTTCTTTGAAAATGAGTTTCAACAGTTAATTGATCATAAATCTCATTTTATTTCTGCAAAAATGGTTTATACATTATGGATAGCCTCTATCTATCCTGGTAATGATACTCAAGAAAGAATTAGAAATTTTATAATCGATGCTTATCAAAACTGGGGAACAGAATATATATTACTAGGTGGTGATGATGATATAATACCAAATAGAGGATTGTATGGAGAACTACCAAATTCAGATGAACATCCAGGAGGAGTACATGATAATATTCCAGCGGATTTATATTTTGCAGGTTTAGATGGAGACTGGGATGATAATGAAAATGGAATATATGGAGAATACTATTGGGATTTTAATACTAATGAGTTTATAAATGAAACAGATTTATACGCGGAGGTATATATTGGGAGAGCCCCAGTGAACACTACTCACGAAGCATCTATTTTTGTAAATAAAGTTATCTCTTATGAAACAAGTATTAAACCTAATGTTATTCAGCTTCATGAATCTCGTCTTAAAAAATTTTCTGATTATCCTGATCCAACAGTAACTCCAGAGGCATGTGCTGAATGGATTGATTGTCCATATATAATAAACAAACTATATGAGGAAAATGAGATTTTAGACAAAACAAATTGGTTAGATGCTTTTTCAGATGGTCGATTAATTGTTCAACATAGTGGACATGGAATTGATGATAAATATATGCTTGATTTAGATCATAGTAATTATTTTCATTGCACTGATGCTTCTGGAATGATTAATAGTTTTTACCCTATTCATATGAGTAGCTCCTGCTATACTGGTGCTTTTGATAATGATACAATACATTGTTTGGCCGAGGAATTTATTCTGAATCCAAATGGAGGTACATCAGCTTGTATTTTTAACTCGAGATATGGTTTAGCAGATGCAATCAATTATTATTTGTTTACAGGAGAATTTATTGAACAACAATTCTATCAACTTTTTAATCAAAACACTCAGAATTTAGGAAAGATGTTGCAACTTGCAAAGGAATGTTTTATTGGCCTTGCATGGAATCAATATACAACTGGAGATCAATATAGATGGTGTTATTACGAAATTAACTTACTTGGAGATCCAGAGACTCCTGCTTTAACTACTAGGAATTACGATGGACCCGTTCATAACTTAGATAAAAATATTTATTATTCTACTATACAGAATGCAATAAATGATGCAAATCCAGGGAACACTATAGAGGTTATGTCGAATGTATATATAGAATCTATTACCATAAATAAACCATTAACATTGTTGGGACAATATAACTCTTCAACAATAATTGATGGAAATGATCAATCATATGTTATTTATGTTAAATCTGACTCAGTTACAATTTCTGGATTTACAATAAAAAAAGGATCCGCTGGTATTCATTTAAACAACTCAGATAATTGTATAATTTCAAACAATATTATTTGTTGTAATCATACAGGGATATTTTTAGATCAGTCATCGACCAGCTGTCATATCTTAAATAATGATATATGTGAAAATAAAATGTACGGTGTTTTTATTGGGAATAACAGTCATTTAAATAATATTTCAAATAACGAAATAAGCAGAAATAATGGCATTTCAGGGATAATGATTTTTTATTCAAGTAATGAAAATATGGTATATGAAAATAATATCCATAATAATTCGATGTTTGGAATATGGGTAGCATCATCATCAGATACTGATATTATTGGAAATTATATAAAAAAAAGTGAGAATTATGGGATTTTACTTTCGGATGTTATTAACACCAATGTAACTAGAAATCGAATAGTTGATAATATATTCTATGGAATATATATATCAGATTCAGATAATAATCTTATTTATAATAATTATTTCTATAATAATACTAATCATGCATATGATGAAGGTAATAATATATGGAATATTTCAAAGGAATTAGGTACAAATATCATTGGAGGAAGTCATCTAGGTGGAAATTATTGGGATGATTACGGCCATTACGATAACGAAGGAGATGGACTGGGGGAAATACCATATGATTGCAATGGAAATATTCAAAATAGTTATGATTGGTTGCCATTAGCTGTTGAAATACCAACTGTTGAAATTAGTAAACCCCTATCTGGTGGATTATATATTTTTGATAATCTTATATGGTCGTTATATAAAACAAAAAAAACCAGCTCTCAATTGTTACAAATCAATCCTACTCTTATCATAGGTTATATCACAATTGAAGTAAGAACTCGTGGTTTAGATGATAGAGTCAATAGAATCGATATTTATATTAATGATAAATTAACTTATTCATCTGAAGAAGAATCCTTTAATTGGCTTTGGAAGACACCAGGTTTTGGACCACAAACTCTAACAGTTAGAGCTTATGATTTTTCTGGTAACCAATATCGAGATGAAATGATGGTTTGGAAATTCTTATAACATATCAATATATTAGAAAATTTAATAGACATTATTAGATAAAAAAATATTAAATTGAAAATCTTCTATTATTAGATTTTTTTACTGATTTTTTTTATTAATGTATAATACTATTGTTTTTATTTTATCTTTAAAGATTATAAAAAATGCAGTAATAGCTGATAAAATTAATAAATAAAATCCAATATTTAAACCCCATGATCCTATAATTGATTGTGATGTATTTCCTCCAATAATTTTAACATCAATAGCTCCTCGTCCAATTACGGAGCCATATCCTATATTTGAGATTTCTGATAATGCAATATAGGAAATAATACAAGTAGATAAAAGCATTAAGAAGATGATTATCTCAAGGATTATTATTAATTTTTTATAATTATATTTTTTAATATAAATACTCAATATTGTTAATATGATTGTAGCTATTATAACTATAAATAATATATTTATTATGTCGATGAAAATATCTGGTAGAAATGATATCTCACCACCTATATTTTCTCCCGATGTTGTTAGAGTTACCATCTCAACAGGTTGAATATATAAATTAGTCTCTGTTTTTATTCCCTGATCTTCTGCATTTATCGACCACCACGGTGATACAATTGAGATTATTAAAAGCGTAATAATAAATATTTTTAAAAAACTATTATATTGTTTTTTATTTAAATAATAAATAGATAAAAACAAACCTATTAATATTGTTAATATAGTTATTAACATTGGATAAATTGGTTCGTTTTTTGAAACAAGATTAATAGATAAATCCCCTAGTATTGTTACGTTCCTTGAACTTATAATTTGATCTTTATCATATATTTCTATATAATAATTACCAGGTGGGAGTGTTAATTTTTTATAATTCCCCTTTTTTTCGTAGCTCTCTCTTTGTATTTTTAGAGTATAGTCATTGATTTCTTGTCCTCGAGTGTTAAATACAGTTATTTTTATTTTATACTCTAACGGAAAAATTATTGTTTTATCATTCTCTTGAGGAATATTAATTGTTTCATTTATAATAGTTGATTTATAATCGAATTGAACCTGGTATTTGGCTTTTACTAAATTTGTAAAAATATGATTTCCATCTGATGTTTTTTCTCCAGCGATACTTATTTTTGAAATCATTTCCTTACTTGTAATTATTGGATAGAGTTTTATTTGTGGTTTTAAACCTATTGTATCAAGTATTTCAAGTTTAAAATCAAATAATTCTTCTGTAATTGTATATTTAATTGGTTTATTCTTTTGGATCATTCCTATTTTTATTTGTTTTTCATCTATTAAAAAACCACTATACATGGTCTTTAAAATATACTCCTTATTTGGTTTAAGAGGTGTATTTAATTTTAATAAACCTTTTTCTTCAATTTCTCCAAAATTTATCAATGTTAGTTCATCATACAATAATATCTGAGTGTTTTTTATGTTGTTTTTATTTTGATCAATAACAGATATCTGTATATCATTTTCTTTT
>CAZVNH010000065.1:0-10200 GCA_964628575.1 uncultured Thermoplasmatales archaeon
GTGTAAGCAGTAAGGGTGAGAATCCTTATAGAGGAGCAGAAACGACACAGCTTTAGATATATGCAATGATTCACATCGGTGATGAGTTCTTCTAAAGATTTGATGAAACGTGCCAATCTATTCCTAGAGCAAGTCCAAACAGTGGGATCAGTTGTTCAGACTGCCTACAGGTAGGACGCATAGTAGAATGCCGTTTAAAACAGAAAGGGGCTTATGGCCTACACCCAGCAAATTACGTTTTCAAACCCTTGGTTTACGTTCTATACAGGTTGCTTACGTTCTCACTTTTCAGTTTACGTTTTAACGTAAGATTTGTTTCTATCTGTAGATAGAAATGCTTACGTTTTCATGTTATGATTTGAGGTGACTTACGACTTGTGAAAAACAGGTTTTATAAGGAAAAATGTATTACTAAAATGTAATCTGAAAAAGGAAAACTGAAAATGAACCCTCAAGAGTTAGATAATATCTTACGACAAGGCGAAGGTAATAAACTTGAATTCAAAGAGAGCTTTGGCAATGAATCGATTCAAACAGCTGGTGCTTTTGCAAATACTAGTGGAGGGATTATTCTTATTGGAGTTAACAAAAAGGGTATAATAAAAGGAACAACAGTCACCAGCGAGAGTTTAAAAGATTGGGGTAATCGTATATCTCAACTCTCAGAACCTACATTGATACCTTCTCTTGGATCACTTGAGATTGATGGAAAATTAGTTGCTATTATATCTATCAAAGAATTTCCTCTAAAACCTGTTTCAATTCGTGGAAGATGCTACAGACGCGTTGGTGCAAGCAATAAGACAATGACTCCAGCGGAGATATCTGAGATGCATCTGCAATCTATTGGTACTACCTGGGATGCTACACCCGCCCCTGAAAGAACTATTGATGATATTGAAATCCAAAGGGTAGGGTATTATATTTCAAGAACAAGAGAGATCGGTAGACGACATTTCAAAGACGACGAAGATATAAGAAATCTTCTAAATAAGTTGGATCTTGTTCGAAACAATAAACCTATGTGGGCTACTATTATTGCTTTTGGAAAAAAACCTCCAGTTCAAGCAAAGGTCAAATGTGGGAAGATACGAGGAACTAGTACAATTGTGGACGACTTTGTTGTAGATGCCCCGCTTCTTGACCAAGTTGATGAGGTCATGAGCTATATGAAAAGGGTTCTAAAACTGTCTTATGCAGTATCAGGAAAAGCTCAGCGTGATGAGATATGGGAATATCCTCTTGAAGCGCTTCGTGAAGTTGTTACGAATGCCATCTGCCATCGAGATTATTCTTCACCTGCGGAGATTCAGATAAAAATATTCGATGATAGGCTTGTTGTCTTCAATCCTGGTGCACTCCCTTTTGGTATGTCTATTGAAAAACTTATGGATCCTAACCATAACTCTGTACCGCGAAATCGGCTGATTGCAATGCTTTTCTATGACACTGGTCTAATAGAAAAATACGGGAGTGGTATACAAAGAATTCTCGATGATTGTCAAAAGTTAGGAATTCCTGGACCTGAGTTTAAAGAACTCGAAGGCGGCTTCCAGGTCATTTTTTATAAAGATATTTACAATGAGGAACATCTAACTAAGACGGGGATCAACGAGAGGCAAATGAAAGCTGTCATGTATGTAAAGGACAAGGGAAAAATTACAAACAAAGAATATCAATCTCTCAATAATGTTTCTAAAAGAACTGCATCGCGAGATCTGGACGAATTAATAAAAAAATCAATAATCCGACAGATAGGTAAAACAGGAAAGGGTACTCACTATGTGTTAATGGGGACACAAAGGGGTCAAACGGGTCATGAAGACGACACAAAGGGGTAAATTCATCATAAAAATATTATACATAATAGGGTGTAATGATTCAAATTCAAACTTCGGTTAAAAATAATTGGTTATATCTATGCTTTCGTCCTATTTTATTACACTTATTGCTTGTATAAATGCTTCATTGGTAATCTCCCCAGTTGCTAGTTTGTGTACTAATTGTTGTTGTATATTTATCATTTGAGGATCCTGTATTTGTTGTGAAATTTGATGCTTTGATTTATGTTGTTTTTCCTCTGTTTGTGGCTTGTCAAACGATAATGTTTTCAAATAAACTTCTTTGTATCGTTCTTCTGATGGACAGATATAATGTTTTATGAGAGTATCTACACTTCTATGTTTGCTCTGAGCCATAATCTCTGGGATGCTTGCTCCTGCATTGTGCATATGAGTGATACTGGATGCTCTAAAAAGGTGAGGATAAACTCGTTTGTGTATTCCTGCAGGAGAAGCGTATTTTTGTATCATGAGATGAAGAAACGTTCTTCCGACTCGTTCTCCTTTATTGTTGAGGAATAGTGCTTTTTCGTGTCCTTCCTTTGGTTGTTCTCGTAATGCAATGTAGTCTCCGATTGCTTTGAGTGCATCTGGATGAATATTGATTTCATCATATTGATTTCCTTTACCTTTGTTAATTCTAATTTTTTGTCTTTCAAAATCAATATCTTCAACATTTAGATTTGATAATTCAGATCTTCTAATTTGACTGTAATATAACACTTTTAAAACTGCATTATCTCTAAAATCATCTTCAGATGCTTGAAATAATTGTTTTATTTCATCTATTGTCCGTGGTATCTTGTTTTTAACTCGTTTCTTTGGTGGTTTGAGTTTAATCGGTTTTTTTAAAAACTGCATAAATGAATTTATTGCACAATATTTTGGAATCAATGTATTATTGTCGTATTTCTTAATCTGAATTGCAAATAGTTTATATTTTTCAATATCTTTTTCTGCGATATCCTTCGGATATTTGTTAAGAAATTTTAGTAACTGAGTGATTGTTCTTGTATAAGATTTAATAGTTGCTTTTGAACTATTATTGCTAATTAAATAATTCTCAAATTCACTAATATCTTTTTGAAATCTCATATCAAAATCCCCATTATATATACATTGTATACAATGTATATATAAATAGTTGTTGACCTATTATAAGGAGAAATATCCTTTAAAAATAACATTTATAACAATACAGTGTATACAGTTCTTTATGGGACGAAAACCAACAAAGAGCAAACCTACAAAAAATCCTGTCGACTCAAAAATGCCTACAATACGTGTTATGAAATGTGTTAAAGATGAACTATTTGAGATTGCAGAAAAAGGAGAAACCTATTCGGAAGTCATTGAAAGATTAATTACACAGTATAAAAAATCAAATAAATAATAGAAGTTTAGGCAAATATTTTTTCTAATTCTGGAATAATAAACAATGACACTGTTTTTTCTTCATTTGCTCTAATATTTCTAAGATGCATAACTTTTTTTCTAATATTATTCAATTCGTTCATACCATGATCAAACTTCATTTTATTTAACCCAATTTTTATAAATTTATTCTCAAAAATCTCCCAATTTTTTAAAACTATATTTTTATAATCTGTTATATCTGCATAATAAATCAATTCATCTTCTGGTAAAATTCTATTTTTTGAATCCTCATTTTTCCTGAATTCCAGCTTATCATAAAGTGTTTGATAAGGCAATTGAGTATCTATTAATTTGATTTCTTTAAGCTGATTATACCATTCTTTTTCATCCCCTTTAAATGCCGCTCGCATCTCTTTCACAATATAATTTCTAAACTTAGTTTCAAAACTACCAATCAAAACAAATAAATCAGAATGCGTTTTTAATAACGAGGGAGTCTTTTGTTTGATTATTTTAAGCTCTTTAATCTCTCCTTTGATTACCTCAGAGATGTATTCATTCACTAATTTTTCTAACTTTAAATCGTATTTTGATTCATTAATAATCGTATAGAGAAACTGATCATTATCAATATCCGAATATTCAGTTGTAATTTGTTCCTCTTTGAATTTCTTAATTATAGATTTAATTGTAGATTCATCAAACGGTAGAATTTGTAATAAATGCCAAAACTCATTCCTGCGTCTTGATTCATCATTAATTGATAATATTTCATCTTTGATTTTATAAAGCGTATAATACAAAATTGATTTATTTATTTCTTCATCATTAAACGGTATTGGTTTCAGAGTTTTTATTATAAAATCTTTAACCTCATAGGGGAATACATATCTTTCTGAATCAATTCTGCCTCCTTTTGATGAAACATAATCATTTGTTACAACGATTAACCTGTGTTTTTCTAAGATTTTACAAAATTTAATGAAATAAGTGAACATTTTATGATTATTAAAAATAAAACCTTTCCAGTCATACACCCATTCATCCCGAGTCTTATCAAAAACGTCGGTATCTAGATTCAATAACAAAAATCCTAACACTTTTTTAGGAATTTGATTTAATTCTTTTATTAAACCAGTATCTTTTTCTATATTACTTTTAAGTATTTTTCTTGCTAATTCATTACCTTTCTTTTTTGTAATTATTGCTAATATCGATTTAATAGAATATGGATATACAATCTCGATTAGATTCTTTTCTGATAAAGACTTTATTAGTTTATTTTCTTCATCGTTGAAATACAGTTTGTCTTTAAATTTATATAAAATACCCCTCCCATAATTTATACCTTGTCCAATATAAATCTTTAGCAGTACTTCATTCTCCTCCATACAAAATGGGATTCATTTAAAATATAAATAGTTTTTTAGGGGGTTTTAAAATCGAACATATGATGTTGATTTTCTGAGATAAAAATTTTAGTACCTTTCTAATGCATAGACTATTTTGAAATTAAATTTCTGACCTTTCCTTAGATTCTTCAACCGTTTCATCATCCCAAACAACAGGGATTCCTTCTTTATCAAATAAAACCTCAATTAACCTTAGAAGTTCGATATTTTTAGGTCTTCTAGGAAATATTATGCCTGGAGAAACATCCTTTTTCTCATCCAACTGTGTATCGATGTAACTCCAAATCTGGCGGGCATGACGTTTAATATTTTTTCTAACCGCGGATAGAGTCATTTTTTCCCAATCTGAATTCTTTATTTCTGCTACTACAACAAGTCCATTATCACTTTTTACAAAAATATCGATTCTCCCCTTTCTCCCAGTTGGCTTTATTATTCCCTTTTCAAGTTTTACTTTGCCTTGTGCTGTTTCGCTCCATTCCTTCTGTATTTTTTTATGAAATTTTTTACCTTTGTGTAGAAGTTCCGGCTCATTTTTTTGATTGTCCATAAATACCATTCCTTTTCCCTATGAATAAATATCATTATGTTAAATTAAAAATATGGAGATTCATAAAGACATTTTTATTATTCTGCTTAAATTTGTAAAGAAATGATGATTCAGAATTAGTCCTAACTTTTGATATAAAATTTTGTTGCTCTGTTAATATTTTTTTTGCTTTTTCAATGACAGAAGATATATCTTGATTACGTGAAAAAATGATATAACTGGTTTTAGAATCCCTCCATGTCAAATAGCTAAATAGCTGGTCTAATCCATCTTTAAAGTATTTATCTCCCCTCCAAATTTTACATTCTGCAATGAATATATTGTTATCATCATGTTTTATACAAATGTCAGTTTTTCCGCTCTTATTAAATGCTTCTCCTGATGCCTTTCCTTTATATACAGAATTCAACGCCATAAGAAAGGTATCTCTCAATGATTCTTCATCTAAATTTCTTACTCTCTGGGAACTTCGTTCCAGATTAATTCCAAGACTATCGACATATCTGATAATCTCATCGTAGGTTTCCTCTTCTAGAATGAATTCTATTTCCTTTTTTTCTATTTTTTCTTCAACTATTTTTAAATTTAATTTTTTTTCTGGTTTCACGAATCCAATTTTTATTTCGGTTCCTTTTTTAGGCAGGTCTAATTTTTCCAAAAATTCATCATCTTTGGATAATTTTTTTCTTCTTAACCTGAGATTAGAGCTAATTATTGAGTCAATACGGTTGTTGAAAGAAGTGATATCTTTGTTTAACCACGAAGCATATCTTTTTGTTAGGTTGATTTCTGAATTTATCTTTTTTTTAAATTCTTCTGGTTTATCAACCTCACTTATAAATCTAAATTCAAAAATTAATTCATTTGATATCCTGGCCTTAGGTAAAACTGGTGAAAAAGATGAAGGTTTGATCTTAAATAAATGATTGTCACATGAAAATGGAAGGTGAATTTCGATTAATCTGCCTCTCCTATAGATCGGTTCCTTGTTTGTGTCTCTATCAATAAAGGCTATAAATCGCGGGTCATTCCTAACGTTTATGTCAATCTCGCCTTTATCAACTTGGTAATGTTCCTCAAATACAATTGTTTTTATCAAATGTTTTGTTTTTAATAAAATGTTGAGTGAGTCGTCACTATTCTTCAAGTCTTCTTTTGTTAGACTATTAATTTCCTTTTTTAATTCATCTTCTCTTTTTTTAAAAAATGCAAATCCATCTATTTCGAAAAATAAGTATTTTTGCATGTTTAATATGATGCTTTAAAGTTTTTAAATATTTTCTGTTATTAAGATACTTTAAATTAATTTATGGGAAGTGAGTAAAGAAACGGAACACAAATCGCCGAAAAGATTATTGGAATTTTTTAATTATAATTAGGTGCAAAACTCATGTTGAAATATACATTTGATCAAATATAACTTATTAAAAGGATTAGCATTTTAAATGATTCTTCTGTCTTCTAAATATTGAAAAAATAAAGAAAAAACACTGTTCTAAAGGGGCTTACGGCCTACACCCAGCACTAAAATATTTATAGTTCTATTAAATGAACGATAGTTTTATATATAGAACGATAGTTCTATGAGTCATGCATATTAATGAAATGTTTGAAAAATATAAAGACTGGAAACTACTAAAGATCTTTTTAAATAACCCTGATCATTCATTTTATACAAAAGAAATTTCAAGAAATACAGGGATTGGATCAGGAACTGTAAACAATTTCTTAAAAAATATTCATAAAGATAACATACTAGAAAAAGAAATAGTTGGAAATGTACATCTATACCATCTAAATAACGAATCCGAAATTGTTAAACAAATGAAAAAATTAAACACGATAATTGAATTAGAAAAACACGAGTTCATAGAAGAGTTTATAAAAGATGATGGATCGATTATCTCAATTGTGTTATATGGCTCATATGCAAATGGTGAAAATGATTCAAAAAGCGATATCGATTTATTACTAATTGTCAATAAGAAAAAACATTTTACAGACATAATACAAAAATTAGAAAGTAAAACAAAAAAAATAATATCAACTCAAATATTAACAATTTCAGATTGGCAAAAAATAAAAGAAAAAGATAAAATATTCTACGAATCAATACTTCAAAATCATATTGTTTTATATGGAAGTGGATTACCGTGAAACTAGAGGATTGTTACAAAGAGGGGTTATTAAGAAAAACAAAACCTTCAAAACAATATGCAATAAAATCATTAGAAACAAGTCTAAATTATATTCAAAACGCAAAAGATAATTTGAAAATGAAAAATAATAACCTTGTAATTTTCTGCTCCTATACAGCAATGTTTCATTCAGCAAGAGCTTTACTATTCAAAGATGGAGTCAAAGAAAGAAGTCACCTTTGCATAGTATCATATTTGAGAGAAAAATACCCAAAATTAAGAAGACTATCAAATCAGCTAGATGCCTATAGGAGAAACCGACATAATACATTATATGCTTTAGATTTTCTCATTTCTGATTACGAAGCACAACAAGCAATAGAAGACGCAAAACAATTCTACAAACAAATTAAAACAATAATCGATGGTGAATAGCAACTATAAATTTGATGTACTTCTGTCTTGTAAAATAAGAAAAATCACTGAATTTTATGTGTTGTAAAGGGTCTTACGGCCTACACCCTGAATATTTAATGTTACCCCTTGTCATTTTTAATTTTCTTATCTGTTGGAAACTTAAGGCTCAAAAGTAACACCCTTTCATTTTTTAGCTATATCCAACTAGATCAATTTTCTTTTTATTTTCTAGGTGGCCTATTTACATATCTGCTAGAAGCTGCTGCCACAATTCAAGAGGTATAACCCCTCTACAAGAAAAATTTTAAAATAATAAAAATAGATTTGATTTATTTTTATATTCTTGATCTTTGTATTATTGTTTGTAATATTTCTAGCAGACGTGGATGATTCAGTAGGAAATTTTGAGCTAGCACATTGAAATGCGGTTTATTCTTCGATATACTTACAATAAGTGGGTCTGACCAGTCACTTTGATAACCATATTTATCTTTAGCTTTTACTCTTATTTCATAATTTCCGTGAAAGGTCCATTTATGCGATGCCTCGCAGATTTCATCAGTGTTAAATGGTCCAATCCACTCTAAATCAGTTCCATCTCCCCAGTCAAATAAATAATATATATGATCATTATTTGGATCACTTGATGACGTAGAGTATATGTATTCTTCTCGTATTCTTCCAGACTCTTGTCCTATAGGTGTGGTGGGGATATCTGGTGGGTCACTTTTACTTCCTTTAACCGTCATTAATGGATAATAATCATATTCATAATGCTTTTTTGATATGCAATATGGTTTATCTCCTATGCCATCATTGTTATCATCATTTCCTGTGTAGTCATTCCAATAGTTACCACCGGAGGAATAACCATTATCCCATATATTTTTACCTTCAGAATATGGTATATTATTTAAATTGTCTCTAAAATTATTGTTATACACAATGTTATCATTGCTATAATATTTGATAATAATACTGCGTCCTTCATTCCTAGTTATATTGTTCCCGATAATTGTGTTATAATCTGCATCAATTATTTGTATACCACAACATCTATCATATATATCACGAGAATTATTAGATATATCATTATCAATTATTGTGCAATATGTTGGTTGATTATGATAATTATCCCCTGGTCCAAGATTGTTAGTAATATATATACTCGTTCCTGTATTGTATGAAATAGTATTATTTCTAATTTCATTATTTTTTCCAAGGAGATCATCAATTCCAATAAATTTATTTTTCGTAATTATATTTTCAAAAATCTTACAGCTATGTGCGCTATAAAAGTAAATTCCTTCAAGATGAGCTTGGATAATATTTTTATAAATTGTTATATTTTTATTTCCGCTGGAGGAAGAATCTGACATAATACCATATGGGTTATCATAATGACCAATAATAGTATTTTGATAAATCTGTGTATTGGTTGCTTTTCCGTTATATCTTAATGTAATTCCAGTATGATAATCACCTGTAATATAATTATTTCTAATTATGCAATCTTTTGCATATACATAAACTCCAGATTTACCCCAGTCAAAAACGTCATCCGTCGCATTTTGTATTACAAATCCATCGATTATACATCCTTCTGCTTTTAATACAACAACACTACCTTTTTTATTTGCATCAATAACTGGCTTTCCCTCATCATTCCCTTGGCCAAGTTCAACAGCTATTCCTTTTAAAATAATTTGTTTTTCTATAATGACTCTCTCATTATACGTCCCGCTATAAACCTCGATGATATCCCCTTCCGATGAATTTTCAACCGCATCTTGGATTTTTACATAATCACCGTCGTCTTCATTATCAACATAGATAGTATTTTCACATTTTACTATTGTAAAATCGTTTTGATATAGTGTTGTTTGTTTATTTTTATTGGAACTAATTTGTTTTATAATATTTGCCTGAATAGGTTGTATAAAAACGGTTGATAAAATTAAAACCGCTCCAAATATTGCAATAGTTATTATTGATTTATTGGTTATTTTATTCATAACATTAACATATCCTTTTATTTGTTTTAATATTTAAATATAATATATTTATAAGTTTTATGGCACAATTTTTTCTTTTTAATTAAAAATTATAAAAAATATGTTACTTTTGTCTTATAAAATATGAAAAGATCTTTATTTTCTCATATTACAAAGAGGCTTACGGCCTACACCCAGCAACTTATGTTCTAACATTTCTATTTACGTCCTTAAACTTCTGTTTATGCCCTAAACTTTACTGCTTATGTTTTCTAACGTAATTAAGTTATATCTGTTACAAAAAGATGTTTATGTCCTGAAGATGTAATTATCAGATAATTACGTTCTATACTTTTTATCCATATATTGGAGTAATATCTGAGTTTTAATCACCTTTTAGTAGTTTCAATGAATTCTTCTTTATTATAAATTTAATCTTACAGTGGCTATTATAAATAGATAAACTATTAT
>CAZVNH010000066.1:0-10043 GCA_964628575.1 uncultured Thermoplasmatales archaeon
GATTTATCATTGTATTTCAGAGCTGCATTTATTGCATTCGCACAAATAACACTTGCCTCTGATATTGGACGAACACCTTCAAATAGCCATGGAGTAGCTTGTAATGCAACATCCCCAACGTAAGCAATCCTATTATAAACCAAAGGATTTGAATAACCAATAGGAATTATTCCCATATCCCATTTTTTAATATTATTTCCCATGATTATATTCTTAAAAACAGGATGCTTCACGGTTCTATCAAATACATCCTTTAAAACTATTGATGGTGAATTGATTGTATCTAAAGAATCGGCTATACCAAAATGATGATTTTTATCATTAAAAGGAAATATCCATCCACCACATTTGAAATCATCTGTTGGTAAAATATATGTCATAGTATTAATATCTCCAATATAATCCTCATGAAATGCAGCAGAAAGACAATGACAGAAAACACTAGTACATTTTAAATTAAAAATTTTTCTAGTAAAAAAATTAACACCTGAGCAATCAACTATATATTTTGTAGTTACTCTATTAATTTTGTTTCCATCAAAAAAAATAACTTCAATCTTATTATTATCAAATATTACATTATCTACAATTGTTTTTTCTCGAATATCTGCTTTTCTTTCAACTTCATTTTTCAATTTTTTTTTTATTTTTCCAAGATCAAGAATAATTATTTCAAAATCGTCAAAATGAATCTCTATCTTATTTCCTGAAAGTGATTGTAAAAGGTAATTTTCACATTTTTTTATTATGCAATCCGAATATCCAAATCTCTCGGGTGATTGTATAAATGAAGATCTTAAATATCTTTTCTCTTCAGTTATAATCTTATTTTTTTCAAGAAGTAATATATCTCCTTTTGTTATATTTACGGTTGTTGATAAACCTGCGACTCCTCCACCAATAATAACTACATCATAATATTCATTCATTGTAGTTTCAATGACTTTATCATTTATTAAATATTTTTAAAATATAATTTGAAATTTTTAATACTATATTTAAATAACTAAAGAACTTTCTATTATTTTACAAAAATGTGGCTAATAGTCGGAGGTAGTGGTTTCATAGGTACCAATTTTGCGAAATTTTTGATAGAAAATAGTTATGATTTTAAAATATTTGATAAAAATAGACCAAAATATCTTCCCAAAAATGTTAAAACAATTAAGGGTGACATTCGTAACAAAAATAAGCTATCTAAAACTATGAAAGACTGCGATGTCATATTTAACCTTGTTACAGTTCCACCTTCAACGAACCATTCTAAAAAAGAAATATACGATATTGATGTAAATGGGACAAAGAATATTCTCATGGCTGCAAAAGAAAATAAGGTTAAACGAATAGTGTTTACATCAAGTGCTTCTCATGTATATGGATCAGTTGATCCAGGTTCATGTCCATTAAAAGAAGAAAGTATATTAAATCCTATTAATGAATATGGTAGAAATAAAGCAATAATTGAAAATTTATGTAAAAAAGAAAGTGAAGAAACAGATTTAGAAATAGTTATATTAAGACTCTCAATGGTCTTAGGAGCTTATGATTTTGATCCTATTTTATTAGAAAACGCTATTCCTATACTCTTGAACAAAACAGTTTTCATACCTGGGAATGGTAATAGTAAAGGCCAGAGTATACATGTGAAAGATGTAAACACTGCATTGTTAGCATCTATTGAAAAATTAAAAATGTCAAAACGAAAACATGAAATATTCAACATATCTGGAAAAGAAGTTCAATCAATTAATGAATGGATTAATCTTTTTAAAAAAATAAGCGAATCTAAATCAAAAACAAAACATGTTTCATTACCAATTGCAAAGATGATGGCCTATATTGCATGGGGTTTACATAAAACCAAGATTCATCCATCATATCTTTATCTGATGACACAGGATCAATACTTTGACATAAGTAAAGCAAAACAAAGATTAAAATGGGAGCCTCGATATAATATGGACAAAGCTATACAAGATACAATCGATTTTATAAAACGAGAAATTATTAAAAAATAAAGGGGGAAATTTCAAATCAACATGTATGATGTAATAATAGTTGGCGGTGGACCAATAGGAAGTATAACAGGTTCTCTCATAGCACGAGAAAATCATAAGGTATTAATCATAGAAAAACAGAAACATCCAAGATGGAAACCATGCGGTGAAGGAATTTCCCAAAGTGGAATACAGATATTGAAAAATTATGATCTAGATAAACCAATCCAGGATATTTTGTGGAGTATAAATAATGTATCAATCAACATATTAACTGAGAATATTGCAAAAGTGAGATATGACAAACCTATGGCTTATACATTAGATCGATCGGTTTTTGATTATGCATTATTTAAACAAGTACAAAAATTTGGAGCAGAAATACATGAAAATGAGAAAGTAATAAATGTAACAACAAATAAAAACAGTATCTCTGTGAAAACCACGCAAAAAAACTACAAATCCAGATTAATAATTGGTGCTGATGGAATCCATAGTATCATCGGCCGAAAACTTTTTAGACCTTGGAAGAAAAAAGAGATTACTCCATGTTTAGTAACACGCTATAAACTGCCTATAACACAACATGCTTTTCACCCTTCAACAATGGAATATTACTTTATTGAAGGTGGATATGGATGGATTTTTCCCAGGGTTCTAAACGATGAATTAATTCTTAACATCGGTATCGGAAAGATCGGTGAAATAAAAAGTAACTTGAGCACATTATTTAAAAAGTTTATTTTAACTTTAGAGAGGGGAAAAAAAGTAAAACTAAATAAAAAAATTGATGATAAACTCTGGATTCATCCAATACCAACATATGGCTTAAGTAGGAAAACACATAAAGAAAATATTTTACTTGTAGGAGATGCAGGTGGATTTGTAAACCCGATTACTGGTGGCGGTCTTCGCTATGGAGCGGTCAGTGCAGTTTATGCTGCAGAAACTGTTAATCTATTTCTAAATGATAAAATTGAAACATTAGCTGTTTATGAAAATAAATATTCAAAAGATATTAAATATGTTTTTGATGAGGCATTAAAAACCAGAGAATTTCTATATAGAGTTAATCCTTCTGAACTGCTTGAATTATTGAAAGAACAACCACAGATTAAAGAAAAACTATTTTCCTCGTTTATTACTGGAACAAAATGAATTTATTTATTATTTTTTAATATGTACTTAGTAACTTTCTGTCTTATAGTAATGCCAAAATATTTGTTCTTGTTTCTTTCTATATTTTACTTTTAAGGACTTGTTGCTTAGATAGGTAGAACAAGCTAATCAACAGGAGAAATTATTAATATATTTTTTTATTAAATTAAAAAAAATTAATCTATGCATATCCTATATCTCTATTTGTGATAAATAAGCGTTGTACACTGCACATCGAAAAACATGCATCAGATAGATGTATTGAACGTGGTATTTCAGAAAATGAAATAAAAGAAGGTTTTACAAAAGGTTCAATACGGAAATCTTATGTAGTAGGTAATAACAAAAGTAAGCATTTTGTAAAGTTTAAATACTTTGAAATAGTATGTGTATGTATACCTTGTAATAATTTCGTAAAAACTGTGTATATTAAATAAAAGTGATTAATATGAATTGTCCTGAATGTAATCAAAGAATGATTATTAAAAAAGTTCCTTACATTTACAAAAATCAAAGCTATTTAGGAGATTTTGAAGCAGAACTATGTGAAAGATGTAAGATAATATATTTTTCAGAAGAATCTTTTAGGCAAATAAAAAAAAGGGCTAGAGAGCTTGGAATATGGGGTAGAAATATGATAATTCCATCAGAAAAAATGACTGCAAGTTTATCAAAAAGAAACATATCAATAGTAGATCCGATAACAATTTTTTATTCACGTCCATCTCCTATATTGACGATTAATAATACAAGAAGCGTGATATAAAATGGGTAGAGAAAAACCAAGAAAATGGATCCGAAGCCCAAGTTTTAAAAAATATTTTGCTACATCTTTTGGTGTAACCAAAACTGAAAAAATATTTAGATTAGATTTTGGAGATGAGGCAACAAAATTTAGTGATAAACCTGAAGATTTTGCTTATGTATCAGAAGCTCAGATTGTTATGACAAAAGAAGCTATCAAAACTCTTTATAATATGTTTAAAAAAATGGATGAAGAAGGGGCGTTTAAATAAAATAGTTAAATCTTCTTTTTTTAAGCTCTTTTATAATATCTAACTCTCTTAGATAATTTGCAATTGCTGTTTTAATTACATCTGATCTATTACTGCCTTGTCCGATTTTTATTGCATAGTCAATTCCTTCTATCATTGTTTTTATGCAGGTATTGAAAGATGGTGTAGTTTCTTTAAAAAATCTGAAATTAAACCAGTTATTAGTGTTGAAATGTTCAATAATGTTCAGAAGAAACTAAGGGAACAATGTCATAGTCATCTTAACTATGATCCGATGTTGATTAAAAATAAATCATCTTTTAAACTAAGTGACGAAGAGAGTTTATCCATTCCTATAATCAACCGATCTAAACATAATTACTCCTTTTAATGATTTTGGAAGATATAAAACAGAGACAGAAAACATTTTATACATTTAACGATCTTATTATATCAAGTTTGGGCAGAGGAAATGAAGATGAAAAAAATTGTAATATTTATCATAATCATGATGTTGTTTTCTTTATTTACAGGTATAATTTGGATTGAAAATGTAAATGCAGATGTTATCTATGTGGATGATGATGGAGCAGGATATTATAAAACTATCCAAGATGCAATAGATGAAGCAGATCCGGGAGATACTATTTTTGTATATAGTGGAATATATTATGAAAATTTGGTAATAGATAAGTCAATAACTCTGCAAGGTCAGGATAAAAATACTACGATTATTGGTGGTAATGGCGGGAAAGACGATATCACAGTTTATGTTTCTGCAGGAGGAGTAACTATTACTAATTTTAAAATTCAAGATGATTCGTACTATCAAACAGGAATTCAACTTGACCATATTCAAGACTGCTTTATTGAAAACATTATCATTAAAGATTGTGATTTTGGCATGCACCTTTATTCCTCAGATAATAATAATATTTTAAAAAATGATATTATTAACAGCAAATGGGCTGGAATTTTATTAGATGATGCAAGCGGCAATATTGTAACAAATAACAATGTCTTTAACAACAATGGAAATGGCATACATCTTACTTCTTCTGGTAATAATTTTTGTACTAATAATCTGATTTATCTTAACAATTTTTATAATAATGGTGATAATGCGATTTATACTTACCCACCTGATTTTTTTAACAATTACGATGATGCCTATAATTACTGCAATAATGATTGGGATAATGGTGAAGTTGGTAATTATTGGGATGATTACACTGGTATAGATACTAATAATGATGGTATGGGGGACAGTCCTTATGATATTACTGGTGGAGGGATTCAGTTACATGTGTATAATCAGGATTTTTATCCTTTGATGGAACCATGGTCTACAAGAAATGCACCAACCGCTGATGCTGGTGATGATATCACAGCTCATGTTGGAAACAGTGTTTCATTCCAAGGATCTACATCTGAAGGTAAAGAAATTGATTTATATGAGTGGGATTTTGATGGTGATGGTAACTTTGATTGGTCATCACAAACAACTTCTGATACATCAAATGTTTATTTCAAAATTAATGATTATTCTGCTACATTTCGGGTGATCTATGAGGATGGAAGCGTGGAAACAGATACAAGAAAAGTAACAATTAATCCATATACATATGAAACAAATAAAGCTATTATCACATACTTTGGTGATTCAGGCCAGGATCTGCCACAACCTCGTGTCGAAGAGGGTTTGGATTATCTACGTAGTGCATTTGAGAGTATCGTAGCAAAATTACTAGGTATCCCAAAAATAATTAGTTTTCCATTTTCTATAATAACGAGCCTTCTTATCGATTACAATGTACTACTTGCTTCAGAGTATATTGAAATCAAAGCAATCTATGATGATAACTTGTTAGATAATGTTGTTATTGAAGAGGATGAATCAGTTTTTCTTTTGATAATATTTGATGATGGCCCATCGCAGGATGATATTTTAATAGAAACAAAAATCGTTACAGATATACTTAACGTAAATGCTGTGTCAACAGATATTATACCTACTTTTGGTGATGATGGATTTATCAAAGGGGAGGGTAGATACATCATTATACCCAAGGAACCGTTCAAACAATCAGATGCTGGTGATTATTTTGTTGAGGTAAAATATGGTGCTGCTACTTCAGAAGTCAGATTAGAAGTTGATGAGGCAGAGCCAGATATTCCATCAATTCCTGGAACAAGTACTCCAGGTTTTGAATTACTAATTGTAATATTTGCTGTAGCATTGATATTATTCTTGAAAAGAAAAGAGAATAAAATAATTTGAAAATTTTGAGAGAGGAAAAATGAGTTATTGTTCTAATTGTGGATCCGAACTTAAAGAAAGAGTACAATTCTGCCCAAATTGTGGTACAAAAATAGAAGAACAACCATTGGTCTTTTCAGAACATGAAGCATGTCCTGCTTCTATCTATTATGATCATTATAGTCAATCACAACATTACCCACCGATTAGAAAATCCAAAAAATCAAATACTAAATTAATAGCTTTACTTATCATAATAATCTTAGTTGTTGCCGTTGCAATAATCAGTGCATTATTTCTATTTAATATATCCCAAGATGATAAGAGTAAATTTATTGGAACTTGGAAGATAGTTGAAAATAATAGATGCCCTGAGATGATTGGAAGTACCCTAACTTTTCATGAAGGTGGTACCTTATCTAGCCCTGAAGCACCTTATGCCGCTCGCTGGAAATTTAATGATGGGAAATTGTATATTAAGGATGCTTCTTCCGAATGGATGATAAATACTTATAGGTTCACAAATAATGATAAACGACTTGAAATGAGTGATGATACTGGTTATGTTGTTGTTTATGAAAAAATGAATTAATTTCAGCATCTTATTATTTAACCCTTATTTTGATCACTTACATAAATTATATTTTATAACAAGGCAATTTGACTTAGTTACTAAAAGAATTTATGGGCTGTTTGGTATCGTTAAGCCTAAATAATCGTTAATGTTACTCCATATAATTTCTCCTTTGGGCTTGTAGCTCAGCTAGGTAGAACAAGATAACTCAATCTGCTCTTCTGTTAAAGTTAAAAAATATTTCGTTATATAATATTACGAAAATATCCAAATCATTTTTTTAGGCGAAATACAAAAGACACAAATATGACAAAAATAGAGAAATATTTAAATAATATTCTCTTATTATGTCATACATATGAATGAGCTAGACTTAAAAATATTTCATTTTTCACGTGAACCTATCTCTATTGAAGAAATTTTTGAAAAAATAAAACCAGAATTTAAAAAAAACTTAGCTAAAAAATCAATTTATACAAGTGTTTACAGACTAGAAAAACTAGGATTCATAACTAAAAATACTGAAGGTAAAAATATACAAATTCAGCAATTCTCCATTCCTGTAACATCCTATCTAGATACTTTAGTTGGAAACTATCCTCATTTGGTAAATAAAGGTATTTTTAAAGAAACATCTTTGAACATTTTATTAACAATACTTCATAACAAAAATAATGCTAAATGCATAGCAGAAATTACTGGTATTAGTTTAAGAAACACAAAAAGATATCTATCAAAGTTACACAAACATGCAATTATAAAAAAACAAAACAACAAAACAAAAGAATATTTCTGGGAAATTAACAAAATAAATGCTGAGATGATAAAATTTCTCGGAGCATATGAAGAATTCAGAGCTTTAAAAATGATAAAATCTATTGATGTAAATGCTGCACTTATCTGGGTAAATGGAATAGAATTTTTAATAAAATCTCAAAAAAACATACAAAAAACAGATTTTAAAAAAACTGGTGCAGCAGTCTTAGAACGATATGGTTTAAAATTATTATCAGCAGATAATTTCTTTTTCTATACTCATAGAAAATTAGACATCTGGGATCATGCATTTCTGACTGTAATCTCTCGAAGACAGGATCCAACTCAACTGCGTTATTTAGCTTATCTTTATAAGAAAAATACGAATGATAAAAATAAGTTTATACTAAAAGGTAACTATTATGATAAAAAAGCAATGAATATGATAGTCAACCTTATCGATAATAAACAAGATTCGTCTGAATTAAAATACAAGTATGTAGAAGAATTAGAACGCTTATATGGAGACTAACCAATGAATAAATATGAGTACAACACTCAAAACTGGGGATACATACAAGAGGAACTGCTTAAAGTAGATAACATTCTAACAAAAGAAATTGATGTTTATCTTATTGGCGGCTCAGCCATGAGTTTCTATAAGATAAAAGATTCAACGAAAGACATCGATGTATTATTTGAAAATCAATATGATTGTGCAGAATTTTTTAACGCAATAACAAAATTAGGATATGAAACTTCTGAACAATACTTTCCTCCAGTTATTCAGATGGAAGCAACATTTTTTGTGTATAAAGAGGATGAGATATGGATTGATTTATTTGTTAAAAACGTGATGAATAAATTTGAGTTAACACAATCAATTAAAAATCGTTCAATAAAAACAGACTTAGCGACTAAAAAATTAAATGTTAATTGTCTAGATAAAAACGATATTTTTATGTTTAAAAGCATAACACAGCGAGAAAGAGATGAAGATGATCTTATTCTTTTATTGTCAAAGTCAGAAATAGATTTTAAGATAATTCATGAGGAAATCACTAATCAATCAACTAAGCATAAAGAACTCAAAGATGATTTTAACAATAAAATGAAAAAACTTGAAGAAAAAGGATATCGCGTTGAATACGTTAAATGAATGTCTTTGACCAAGAGCCGATTGGTATCGTTAAGCCTAAATAATTGTTCTTGTTTCTCCCTATGTTTTTCTTGATGGGCTTGTAGCTCAGCTAGGTAGAGCAATCGGCTCTTAACCGATTGGCCTGGGGTTCGAATCCCCACAAGCCCGCTGTTCTTTCTTGGAGGGTTTTGGCATAGCATTTTCACACCTTTTTATATACTGCTGTGGCAGATGGATGAAGATTTTCTAACTAAAATCTTTCTTTTTTCTTTTTGGAGGTGATAGGTTGAAACAAGTTTCTGTTTATGATAAAATGACTAATGCTGAAAGAGAAGTTGCTGATTTATTAAAAGAAATGGGAATCAAATGGTCTTATGAACATCCAGTATTTGTATGGGATGAAAATAAAAGGCCAAGAGTTTGGGCACCAGATTTTTATTTGATACCTTTTGGAATATATGTAGAGGTTTGCGGTTCTGAAAAATTTGATTACAATTATCGTAGGAAGATATACGACGTAAATGGATATAATGTGATTTTTTTACACCTTTATAAAAAATCAGAGATGTGGAAATATCATTTTTTAAGATTTCTTCAATTATTCACTCATAATAGATTTAACAAGCTCAGCGAAATAATTAATAATGAACACGAGAATTACAAAAACATCCCATAAAATCTATTTCATTGGATATTAACATTAAATCGAATGTAGAAAGCTGCTTTAAATGCTAATCTTCTTTCGAGGAAAAATAGTAATAGATAATCAATAAGTTGGCAGGAGGATAAATTTATGAGAGATGTACAAAAGCCAGATCATTTGAGTTTAAATGCTTTAATGACGCGTCTTAAAGAAGGGCGTTTTGTAATTCCAGATTTTCAAAGGGATTTTGAGTGGAAACCTTGGGATATTCGTGAACTAATCAAATCAATTTTTTTAGATTATTATATCGGTAGTTTATTGCTTTGGAAGGGTAAAAAAGAAAACTTTAATGCATTATCCTGCGAAACAATTTATGGATTTGATAACACCACGGGAGAGCAACCTTGGACTTATGAAAAGGGAAAGCCTGAATATATTGTACTTGATGGGCAACAACGTTTAACAGCTCTTTATTATGCAATAATCTCTCCAGATGTACATTTACCAAATCGTGCTACT
>CAZVNH010000067.1:0-7159 GCA_964628575.1 uncultured Thermoplasmatales archaeon
TGATAAAATCAGTGAATTAGAAAATCATGTTGAAAATCTAAATATAGAAATTTTACAAAATAAAGATACAATTACTAATTTAAATGAAGAGCTAAAAGAAAATCTCACAAATTTAAATTCTATGAAATCAGAAGTTTCATCTAAAGAAAATAAAATAAATACTCTCGAACAAAAATTAAAGGAAACCCTTTCAGATTTAGACCATCAAAATCAAGAAATCAAAGATAAGGAAGACGAAATCGAAAACCTAAAAATAGAACTCAATCAACAAAAAGAGGATTTAAATACAAAAAGTAAAGCATTAAAAATCAGCATTCGAAAAATCGAAGATAAAAATGCTGAGCTTGAAAATATTACAAAGAATTTACAAGAAGAAATCGAAAAAACAACACAAAATAAGATAGTAATAAAAGATTTAAATAGTCAACTAACAGAAAATAAAAATAGTTTACAGGAAAATCTTAAAAAAGTAGAAGAACTTGAATCAGATTTAAAGTTAAGAAATAATGAAATTAAAAAACTAACAGAGGATATCGATGAAAATAAAAAATTATTATCAGAAACTAATCAAAAATTAAAAGAAACATATGCTCTTCTAAAACAAAAAGAAGAAACTGTTATAGATCTTGGAGCTAAATTAGAAACTAAGAATAGAGAACTTAAATTTAGAAAAAATGAATTAATTCGAAAAGAGGATAAAATAATTGAACTTAAAATGAAGCTTCAACAAATACAAGGTAATAATCTTGAAAAACAAATAGAAACACAACAGGTAACAAAACTTAAAAAATCTGCTATAAAAATTGATACTCAATTAATCAAAACGGAGGATTCGGATGATTCAACACTGGATAGTTCGGTTTTACAAACAAAATCCTCAGATAATAAAACACCTGTAGAGGTTAATGAAATTGAAAAATTCATAGATAACCTTCCATCTTCTGAGAAGTTAATTGCAAAAGAGTTAGATAGGATTGTTAATACTAAAAATAAAACATATGAATTCGAACAATACCCTTCTACTGTTTTAAAAACATCTGATCGTAAAAATAAGAAAAAGGAATTATGAGCAGATATAATGAGAAAAAAGAAGAGAAAGAATCCAATAGTAATAATTGTTATATTGCTTGGGATTCTGTTAATACTTTCCGTTCCACAAACCTATGCAAATTTCTTAGATAAATCAAGCTCTAAAAATAAGATATCATTAGATACTGCCCTTAATGAAAACCCGTCAATAGCAACATATTATCAAAATATTCATATTGTCTGGGATTCATTTCCTTCAGAACTTAATAGTGAAATATTATATAGAAAGAGTAATGATAATGGAAAAACCTGGGATGAACCTATAAAAATAACTTTAAATACATCTAAAGCTGTAGAGCCAGATATTGCAGTTTACAAAAACACTGTTCATATAGTATGGAAAGATTATCGAAATAACAATCCAGAAATATATTATATAAAAAGTATTGATAGTGGTAACAGCTGGAGTAAACAGCAAAGAATTACTTATAATAATCCTAGAAAGAATAATATTTATGATATAAATATCGAGTGCGATAAGACAAATGTATATCTTGTCTGGAAGGACTATAGAACAAATTCTTCTGAAATATTCTTTAAAAAAAGTAATGACACCGGTGATACATGGTCAGATGATCAAAGACTAACTATAGATTTTAATCCATCTTATTATCCATTTCTTTCAATTTTTGAAAACAATATCTATGTGGTTTATGAGGATAGAGGTTTTTTTTATAATCTATGTTTATTAAAAAGTACAGACTATGGTGAAACATGGTCTGATAAATATTTATTAACTGATACTGAAGATTCCTCAGAAAAACCAAATATTTTCATATCTGAAAACAAAATATATCTAATATGGTTAGAATATACATCAAATAAACCAGAGATATATTTCAAAAAAAGTATTGATAATGGTAAAACATGGGAAGAAAAAATAACAATTGCTTCTTCATCAGATTTTATTATTAAACCCAGTATTTATGCAAATAATAATAAAATTATAATTACTTGGCATGAACAAAAAGATGATACTTTTTATATTAAATGTAGAGAAAGCAATAATGCGGGTAAATCCTGGGATGAAATTAGAGAATTAGTAGATGATATGGATTGCTATAACTCAAAGATTACTGGTGAGGGGGATAATATTTATCTATGTTGGCAAGAAAGACATCAAGCAGCATGGTCTGATATATGGTTTATGGGTGATTATAATTATTCAAATATGAAAAGTGTAATTGATGATGAAGTTAGTCAAAAACAAACTCCAGGTTTTACATTTTATATGTTCCTGTTTTTGATGATAATTATTACATGTTTACATCAAAAACTAAAAAAGAAAAGGTGATATAAAAATGAAAAAAGAAGGAAAAATAACTATTTTTGTTCTATTATTAATAGTTGTAATTGTATTATTGGTGAATTTCTTTATTGAACCTGAAAAAATTATTCAACAGAATCATAATGTTTTCTTTGTTGATGATGAGTTTGATGATGCTAGAACTTTTAAAATTGTACAAGCAAATATTATGAGTGAAACAGAACATGGAAAATGGGCTACACTTCAGCTAAGTCCAACATATAGTTTTGGAGTTAAATTTAATAATATTACAATACCTAAAAATGCTGAAATTATTGATGTTTATATCGAGTTATTCAGCACTGGAACTCCTGGACTTGATCATCCAAACTGTAATATATATTGCGATTATGTTGATAATGCTGTAAATTTTTCAACTATAGGAGTCTTAAATATCAGCGGTAGAAACTATACAACAAATTATACGTTATGGAACACAACAGTTGATTATGGTAAATGGGTTAAAACTCCATCTATTAAAAAACAATTTACTGAGATAATTTCAAGAAAAAATTGGACATCAGGTAATTCAATTGCATTTTTATTTGTTACAAATGGATATAGTAAATATTCAGCAACTTTTCAGAATTATGAAAAGGATTATCCAGCTAAATTAAGTGTAATATGGCAAAATTAAGTTTTTTTTTATTTTATTAACTATAGAAAAATATATTAAGCTAAATTATATTGGTTTTACTATAATTAATATAAAATATTAAATAAAAAATGATGCTTATAAAGGAGGAAAATAGTTGTATCCACAACTTAAAAAACAAAAATATAAAGTTTTTATTATTTTTATAATTTTGTTATTAATGGTCATTTCAAATTATTTTCCTTATTGTGATGCATCAGAAAATCCACAAGAACAATGGATTAAAATCTATGATCATACACAAATAAATAAAGCTTTTTCTGTTGCAGCTGACTCAAGTAATAATATTATTGTAACAGGCTTTTCAAAGATTGGTTTAAATAATAGATGTTACACTATAAAATATTCGCCTTTGGGTACAGAATTATTTAATATTGTCTCTGATGACTCATTTGATTGCATTGGATATGATGTTACAATAGATTCTCAAGATAATATAATAATTACAGGTAGTATATATATCAATGCTGATAGTGATTATTACCTTATAAAATATGATAAAAATGGAAATGAACTCTGGAATATAACCTATAATAGTGGTTATGAGGACATTAGCTATGGAGTGAGTATTGACTCGTCTGATAATATCATAATAACAGGAGAATCATCAAGTAATTTTTTAACAATAAAATATGATAAATTTGGTAATTATATATGGAATAAATCATATGATAGTGGTTATATAGATTGTGCAAAATCAATTGATGTTGATTCACAGGATAATATTATTGTAACAGGTTATATTTTAACAGATTCATCTCAGAAATGGTATACAATCAAGTATGATTCAAGTGGAACAGAGCTCTGGAATAAAGTTTATGATAATAACGATAATGATTATTCATCAGGTGTATCAGTTGATTCAAATGATAATGTAATCATAGTTGGAACTATACATAATGGTGCTAATTCAAACATGGGTATTTTTAAATATGATAAAAATGGTAATATAATTTGGTTTAAATCATATGATAGTAGTGTCGTTGAAACAGCTGAAGATGTCATAGTTAATGATTTCGATGAAATCATTTTTGCAGGATCATCTTATTATACTTTTGAAAAACAAAACTATGAAATCATAAAATATGATAAAAATGGTAATTTTATTTGGTCAAAAAACTATGATCGAAATAGTGAAGAAGATAGCTGTACAGGTGTTACTATTGATAATTTAAATAAAATTATTGTAACAGGTTTTTCAAAAGATAACATTAATGATTTTGATTATGTAACAATAAAATATGGTGAAAAACCAGTATGTAATTTTACATGGAATCCATTTCAACCAACAACAAATGATAATGTTAATTTTATTGATCAATCAATCGATACAGCAGGAGAGATAACCGACTGGTTCTGGCAGTTTGGAGATGGATATTCATCAACATTAGAAAACCCGACTCATCAATATCAAGACAGAGGATTCTTTACTGTTACACTTACTATTACAGATGATGATGGAAATATTGAAACCCTTTCAAAGCAGATAGAGATAGTTAATGCTCCTCCTAATGCTGATTTTAGTTATGTGAAATCTGGTTTGTCTAATAGTATAATTTTGTTTAATGATTTATCAAGTGATTTTGATGGATCTATTGATAGTTGGTATTGGGATTTTGATGATGGTACTAATTCTGTTGAGCAGAATCCTACTCATCAATATTCTGAGTTTAAGACATATTCTGTTAGTTTAACTGTTACTGATAATGATGGAGCAACAGATACAATAGTTAGGGATGTTTATGTTGTGAATAATCCGCCTAATGCTGATTTTATATATTATATAATCAATGAAAATATAGTTCAGTTTAATGATTCTTCATTGGATACTGATGGTATAATTTTAGATTGGTTATGGCAGTTTGGAGATGGAAATACATCCAATCAAAAAGATATAACATATGAATATAATGATTATGGAACATATAATGTAACATTAACAGTTACAGATAATGATGGATCTTTAGACAGCAAAATAAAAACTGTTTCAACGATATATCCTCCATCAAAAATAACAGGTTTAAATGTAACAGATGCAAAAGATGGTAAACTAAACTTACTATGGAATCCAAATACTGATCTAATTGTATTGGATTATTATAAAATCTACCGAGATGATAATTTTATTAACTTTTCATATATAAACATTTTTCAAGATATAGGTTTGAATAATAACCAAACTTATCAATATCAAATCTCTGCTGTAAATATCTTTGGACTTGAAGGAGAAAAATCTGATATTGTCAGTGGAACACCGACAGAGACAAACTCAGAAGAAAACAATAATAAAGATAATAATAAAACAGGAAATGGAAATAATAATGGTAATGGTGGATATGGAAGTAAATATAGTGATCCGCCTAAATATAATCCAGTTGCAGATGCATCAGCAGGTGAACCATATCAAGGCTTAATAAATGAAGAAATAATTTTTAATGCATCAAAAAGTTATGATTATGATGGAATACTAATAGATTACATTTGGGATTTTGGTGATGGCAATAAAGCAAATGAAATGATATCATCTCATATATACAGTGAGTCTAATGTTTATAACGTAACACTTACAGTAATAGATAATGATAATTTAAAAGATATCTATAAAACAAAAGCAGAAATTTTCTATCCAAACAGAGTACCTCAAAAACCAGAAATCTTTGGACCAACAAATGGGACACAGAATCAAGACTATACATTTTATACAAAATCATATGATGAGGATAATGATTTACTAAAATATTTTTTTGATTTTGATGATGGTATAATGCTAAAAACTGATTTTGTTGAAAGCAATATAAATATATCACTAAATCACTCATGGAATAACTCTGGTAGATTCACAATAAAAATAAATACAAGTGATAATAAAACAATTTCAAAAACAACAGAACATATCATCTTCATTGATGCAGTTGAAATAAGCTATAAAAATAAAACAATTGGATACCTCAAGGATACAAATAGTGATGGAGAATATGATTTATTTTTTAACTATGATACACAAAATGAAACACCTGTTCAAAAAATAAATGATAACCAGTATCTCATTGATATAGATGGAGACGGAAAGCCAGACCTTTTATATAATGATGAAACCAAAGAAACAGAAGAATATAAAAATAATAATAAAACAATATCTGAAGCAAATGCCCTCTCAACAATATGTCCGATGAGTATTCTAATATTATTGATAATATTAATATTATACCTTTTTTTTAGAAGAAAAAAAGAATTTGCTCAAGAGCATCCATCAAAAGAAAAGAAAAAATTAAGATTAAAAATAAAACTACCATCCTTAAAGAAGAATATAAAAAATAGGCCTCATCCTGCTTCAATTTATAAGATGAGTATAGTAGAAATTGAGGATTTTGTAGATAGTTTACCTGATGAATATGAACAATTGGATTTTGATATTACTAATCAAAAAGATATATCAACAACAAGATATAACGTGAAAAGAGACATAGATATAGTTTAACTATTTCTTCTTTTTAGATTTTTTATCTGTCTGAGGTGGTTCATTGATTTTTTCTTGAGACATAGATGGAGGTGATGAAAATAATCTATCAAATATATCTTTATTGGAGTAAAACCAGTTTCTCCAACCATCTATTTCTATTTTTAATTGTTTACAATTTTCTTCTAATTTTTTATAATGATTATGAAGCTTTACAAGACGATCTTTTTCTTTTTCTAATAACTCATTTGTTTCCTTATATTTTTGTTTATACCCGTTATCAGTACTAAGATTTTTCAATTGAAAAGCAATATTTTCAAGTTTATCTACTTTATGATTTCTATTTTCTATTTCTTGTTTAATATTCTTTGTTTCCTCATCAACCCATTTGATTATTTCTTGAACGACATCATCATTCATATTATATGTCTCTCCTCATCTCATAATCATTTTTTTTGTATTTATATATTCCTTATATTTTCACATAGATAAAATACAAAAGGTTTATAAAGTATATTTTTATTATATATATAATATAATAATATTATATAATGGGGGAATTAAAAATATGGGTATAAAAGAAATAATATCAAACAATAAAACTGTTTCAATCCTTCTCTGTACAGTTTTAATAATTAGTTTATTGATACCA
>CAZVNH010000067.1:7169-9964 GCA_964628575.1 uncultured Thermoplasmatales archaeon
TGGTTTTTATAGTGAAAAGATCCAAAATAGTGATACATTTACTGGTATACAAGTTGCAAATAGCATAGGAAATAAAGAATCAGTTATAGAGCATGGGCAAGATGAATACAACATTCAAGGTAAATTTTCAGAAAATAATAAAATCTTAAACTATATATTTCAATTAATATCTATTATAAAAACAAAAATAGATTCCTTTTTCAATCCAAATTCAGATTCACAAGATTGTGAGATATGTGAGGAAGACACAGAGGGATGTAATAATGATTTCTGGAAAAATAATTTAGATGAATGGTATAAATACTATCCAGAACAATCAATTGGAGATGTGTTTGAACTAACTACAGATATTGATATCCTCTCAGATTATAATTTAATAGATGCTCTTAATTTTAAAGGAGAATCAAATATACCTACACAAAGAACTATTACAATAAACGATGATGATATTGAAGAGGTTATAATAAGATCTAAAATTCTATTGAATGAAGCTGTTACAGCAATACTTAATTCAGCTCATCCAAATGTTCTCTACCCAGTTTCAGATGTAAAAATAATTGAATTAGTTAATAATGCAATAAATAGTATGGATACAAATGAGATAAATATTTTAAAAGATCAACTTGATAGTTACAATAGCTTAGGATGCGATTGTAAAACTATTCCTAGATGTATATCTGATATAACAGTAGAAAAAAAGGTAAGATATCATTGTTGCGGAGACCTTGTTGACTATCTAACAATAGATTTTGAAGATTGGGTTACATTCAGATTAGAAATTACTAATACAGGTGATACAATGTTAAACATATTGGTTAGAGATGAGCTACCTGATGAACTAACCTATAACGATAATGCTTATGTTGATGGAATACCAGATGAGCCTGATATTCAACCTAATGGTGATCTTATATGGTATCTTGAAGATATAGAACCTGATCAAACAGTAATTATAACCTTTGCAGCCATTGGTTCACAATGTGGAGAATTTGAAAATATTGCTAATGTGACAGGTGAATACAACTGTAATTATGTTTATTCTGAGAACGGTGCAACAGTTAATGTAGACTGTGATCAGGATGAATGTGATATTGATCTTGAAAAAACAGTTGATCCTGGTTGTGTTATTGCTGGTGATACGGTTGATTATACTTATGTGATTACTAATACTGGTGATTTTGATCTTGTGAATATTGTTCTTACTGATGATAAGCTTGGAAGTATTACTCTTTCTCAGACTACTCTTGCTGTTGGTGAAAGTATGACAAAAGTAGTTGAAGATGTAGTAATTCAAGAAGATACTTTAAACACTGGAAATGTAACGGGTATGGTAATAGACTACTGTGTTGTCTGGGATGAAGATACAGCGTTTGTTGAGGTAATCAATCCAGATATAGAAATAACCAAAACAGCTGATATCCATTTAGCAAATGTTGGCGATACAATTGTTTATACATATTTAGTGGAAAATACAGGTGATTCGACTCTAACAGATGTTACAGTTATAGATGATTTACTTGGAGCTGTAACCCTTGGAACAACGACCTTAACAGCAGGTCAAACAACAACAGGTCAGCTTTCATATGTTGTTCAACAGGGAGATCTACCAGGACCAATAATTAATATTGCAACAGCTACTGGTACTCCACCATGCGGATGTTATGTAACAGATGATGATACTGAAACAGTTAACTTAAATCAACCTTGTCCTCCAGAAGTATGGATTGATGACAGTTGGTTTAGTCAATCAGATGTTAATAGTTACAATCCATCACTTATATGGGGATATAATGCATTTAGAGTTATTCAAAATGGAATAGATGTAGTATGTGAATGTGGAACAGTTCATGTTAGAGCTGGGTTCTATACAGGTCAAATTCTTATCAGTAAAAGCCTCGCTCTTCTAGGAGAGTCTGGTGCAGAAATACATGGAAATAGTCTTCAAACCTTTACAATAGATGGATCTGCTACTACTTATAAACCAGTTATTTTCGCTTTTGCCGGAACCCTTGTCGGTAGTAATGTTGTATCCTCAGGAAGCTCTATCAGTGTAACTGTTGATGGATTTGAGATATATGGTAGTATGTCAGATATAGCGGTTTTATATCATAATGTACAAAATGGTTGTGTTTTAAATCAGATATCTCATAATAAAATAAGAGGAGTCTTAATTGGTGTACAGCTTAATGGATGCACCGCAAGTACAAAGGTTATATATAATAAAATGTACTGGACCGGTTCAGGTAGAACAGCAGTATTGATTACACCATTTGGAGGATGTCAGCCAAGTGGTCTAATTATAAATTATAACTACTGGGGTGCAGAATGTGGTATTAACATTGGAGTAAATAATCAAGGAACAATAATACCTGATGCTAGATATAACTGGTGGGGTGCAGAAGATGGACCATCAAGCCTTGACAATAATAATCCTAACTATGATGCAGTAACTGGAAGAATAGCTGATGGATTTGGTGATAGAGTCATTGGACCAGTTAATTTTGATCCATGGTATGGAGTTGATGCATTTGGTACTGTAAGTCATATATCAGGTATGAGATACCTGTTTAATGGGGCACAGAGTTTTGCATATGATAAAACAGGAAACATTAATCATAAAATTGAATATCTATGGGATTTTGATGATGGATATTACAGTAACAGTTGTTCTCCAATACATGAATTTAAATCACCAGGAACATATCAAGTAAGTCTAAGAGTTAGAGTACTAAGCTATACACTAGATCATGATTTTGTTTCTGGTTTTCTCTATGACTGGTGGTATACAACAGTGG
>CAZVNH010000068.1:0-2384 GCA_964628575.1 uncultured Thermoplasmatales archaeon
GTTTTATTTAGACTTTCAATTCTTTGTTCAATTTTTTTTATTGCTTCATCATTTTTTTTCTCAGTTACAATCCCAGATCCTATATCGATTAGTACTTTATCTGTATCCTTTGCTGTTGCATTAATAAATGTGCTTCCTCCAATTGGAACCATTAAGTCTATACCTTTTTCTTTTTTGTTTAATTGCTCTATTGTCATTTTTGCTTTATAATAATCATTTATTGCAGCTTGAATATAAGATGATTGATATTCTAATTGAGCTATTTGCTCTTTATATTGCTCAATTAAAGCTAAATATTTTGATAATTCTTCGTCTTGTGTCATTCTATTTCTCCAGATTGTTTTCTTTACCCCCAATATTAAAAGTTATATTAATGTATTTCTTTCAATTATAAACGTTTCTTAAATAATAACTAATTTAAATATGAATGTTATTTTGTTTTTTGGGAGTGAGGAGACTCTTAATGTATAAAAGAGATAGATGTAAGACTGGTATTGAAGCTCTTGATTCAGAGCTAAAAGGAGGTTTCCCGCTTGGTAGTACAGTTCTTATATCTGGGGGAGCAGGTGTCGGAAAAACAACTCTTAGTATGCAGTTTCTTTCAAATGGAGTAAAATATGGTGATAAAGGTGTTTTTTTCACTGCTACTGAACCAGTTGATAAGCTTACAAAACATCAAAAAGTATTCAATTTTTTTGATGAAAAAATGATTAAATCTGGTAATATTACAATAATTGATTTATGGAATATTACTGATAGACTTGGTTTAAATCCTGAGAGATATACTCTTGAAGAAGCAAATATTTTATTTGAAGTAATTAGAGATATCACAAAAGAACTTGAAGCAAAACGATTAGTAATCGACTCTATTACTTCGCTTTGTTTTAGACTTCAAACAAAGGAGATGATTAGAGATTTCATTTTTAAACTTGGTTCATCATTAACTGTTTTGCGATGTACAACTATTTTAACATCTGAACTTCCGCCTAGAGAATTCAGGTATTCTCAATATGAAATTGAGGAGTTTATTGCAGATGGTATTATCTTCTTAGGTGATATTGAAAGAAAAGGAGAATTGATTAGATCACTTCAGGTTGTGAAGATGCGTGGAACACCTCATGGACGATCAAAGTTTGTACTTAATATGTCATCAGAAAATGGTATAGAAATTGCACCGATGCTTAAAACTTCATTATTTTAAAATGTAACTTTTGTAAAATTAAAATTAATATATTTAATTGAATTGTTACTATTATTTGTTCGATTGAATTATTTAATTTTTAAACATAATATTTAAAAAATGATTAATTATATGTTATATTTGAGGAGGTATAGGATATATGTTACGGAAAGTAGTTGTTTTAGTAATTATAGGCTTGTTTATTGGACAAATTCTTATATCTTCTATTAATTCAAAAATAATAAAAAATAAAGAGGAAAATTTAGTAAAAATTGATGTTGAAATTTGTGGTTTAAATGGTGATAAATATACTGTTTTTCTTACAGAGGAAGAAGTAGAAGGTGTTGATAAACTTTTTATTGATATGAGAAGTAAATTAGAAAATGGTTCTAAAACAAATGATGTTTTTAATGATGCTGTTGTAAAGCTAGATAAATATGGTATTCTTAAGGGTATTAGTGTTAAGGAAGCTCAGGAACTTGTCAACAGTCCACGTAGAATGATATCTAATAACGATGAGTTAGAAGTTAATAATGAAAATTTTATAAAAATCTCTGGTCAAAAGAAAACACCATCCTTAAAATTTCCTATAAAAATATCATCTATTAGCTCTGAAGATTCTATTTTTAAGAAAAACAAGAGTTTTTTACCTAAGGTGATTTATGGTACTGCTATTATTATCAATGGTGATAGTGCAGCTGGTGCTATAGTTGAGATAAATAGCTCCTATGGTAGTCTCAAGAATAAAGTTTTAAACGATGGTGCATGGCAGGTTGATTCTAGTGTTTTACCAGATGGTACTCCTTTCTCTGTGATAATTACTAAAGATAAGTGGCAGGGTGTAAAAAATGATACTATTAAAGGTATATTAACAAATGTTGGTGAGATTATTCTCGATGCTACTACTATTGCTGCTGATATAAGGTTTGACGAGGATTGTTATCTCGTTGATGAAATGATACAGTTTTATGGTGATATATATGGTGGAAAATCTCCTTTTAAATGTTTTTGGGATTTTGATGATGGTAATATTAGCACGGAGCAGAATCCTGTACATAGTTTCAGCTCAGCTGGTATTTATGATATTAATTTAAGTGTTAAGGATTCGAATGGTGATACTGATTTTGATATAGTTACTTTAGAAATTTATTCAACTATTCAGGTTTATCCCAGTTTTGAAGATGGTACTTATTATCCTGGATAC
>CAZVNH010000068.1:2394-9894 GCA_964628575.1 uncultured Thermoplasmatales archaeon
ATGTATGTGGTGGCGATCCAAAGTATAGATGGTTTTGGGATTTTGAAGATGGTGATATATCTTTACTTCAGAATCCTGTGCATCAATTTAATTCAGGAGGTAAATATAATGTTAGTTTAACAGTTACAGATGGTGAGGGTAGGACTAATACTGGCTATATCATTATAGAAATTACTCCATTTATTGAAATTGTTGGGACAGCACTTAATCATTTTTATGGTGGTTCACCATTTTGTAACAAATTAGTTGATTTCCTTTTGAAATTTTCAAAATTATTTAACCCGGAGGGGAAGTTTGTAGAGAAAATATACAGGTTAATCTCAAAAGTTGAGGATTTATGTTTTATTTATAATTTTTTTAGGAGTTTTTTTATACCTGTCTATCAATCAGCGGACATATCGATAGGTAGTGCTTATATTTCTTATGAAGAGATTTTTGATAAAGAATGGTATCCATCAAATGGTTGGGTTTGGATTAATAATTCAAATAAAATAAAAACATGGGAAGGAGATCTGTATGGTACTTTAGAGACTATAATAGTTTATGATTGGTTTTATAGTTCTTATGAGAGATATATTGGTGTAAAAGATTTCAATGGTTTATATATTGGTGGTAAATATTTTGGTAATTGTTTTGATGTTGGTATTAGGGTAGGGCATCCATAATATCAAAATTTGTAAAATATTTTTAAATCATTTTTTTAAAAAATATATAATTAAACTTTTTTAATTATTTCCTCTGTGATTTTTCTATAAGTTGCAGCTATTTCTTCTGCATCTTTTTTATCTTTTGATTCAGAATATACTCTAAAAATCGGTTCTGTTCCAGATGGTCTCATAAGAACCCATCCATTCTTAAGATAAAGTTTCACACCATCGGTTTCATCAACCTTCAACACTTTTGAATCGTTTTTTGTAATATCTGCTAAGGTTTTCATAACGATTTCTTTTTTATCATTTGGACATGGCATCTTTGTTTTAAATACTTCATATTTAGGTATTTTATCAATTAATTCTGATAGTTTTTCATCTTCTTTTGCCATGAATTCAAGTACCTTTGCAATAGACATTGCTGAATCTCGGCAATACTGCATCTCAGGAAAAATAAGTCCACCATTTTCTTCTCCACCATAAACAGCTTTTTCTTGAATCATTACACGTGCAACAATTGGTGAACCGACTGCTGTATGGATAATTGTTCCGTTGTTTTCTTTAACAACATCATCAAAACAACTACTAGTTGTAACAGGAGTAACTGCGATTCCTCCTTTGTTTTTTGTTGCAAATTTCGCACCAAGTGCAAGTGTTTTATCACCCCAAATATAATTACCTTTTTCATCTACAAAAATAGCCCTATCTGCGTCTCCATCTTGAGCAACACCTAAATCTGCTTTTACCTTGGGTACTTTTTTAATGAGATCTGTTAGATTCTCAGGTAATGGCTCTGAATTATGACCAGGGAATGTTCCATCAGGTTCACAATAAAGATGGGTTGTTTTACAGTTTAATTTCTCAAGAAGGATAGGTGCGACTAGGCTTCCAGCGCCATTCCCACAATCAAGAACCACATGGAATTGTTTTTTTCTTATAAGATCAAAATCTACAGCATTAAGTATTCCATTAATATAAAGATCAATTGCTCCATCCCATATACTTAACTGTCCTACTTTATCCCATTTTACAAGATTAAAGCTTTCATCAAAATAGATTTTCTCAATTTCATCTTCAACATCTTTTGTAAACTCGGTTCCATCACTTGCAATACCTTTTATTCCATTGAATTGTGGTGGGTTATGTGATGCTGTAATAATTACACCTGAGTCAAATTTTTTCTCTCTAACTGTATACTGTAATGTTGGTGTTGGTACAAGACCTGTATCGACAACGTCACAACCTGTTGCAAGTAAACCTGCAGTAATTGCATTTTTCAGCATATGATTCGAAAGTCTAGCATCTGTTCCAATAGCAACTCTTGGTCTATCAATTGTTTTTTTTAGCATTGTGCCCCATGCTTTTCCGATTCCCATAGCAAGATCAGTATTCATATCTAGATTTACTTCACCTCTGATACCATTTGTTCCAAATAATTTTCCCATTATATTCACCAAATAGATTTTGAAATAAAAAGGTGTAACTATATGTTGAATAAAAAAATTGTTATTATTTATTTTTTATAGGTTTTTTCTTGTAATGTTTTTCAACTGTTCTTTTTGCCCATATTGTTAGAAATGTCGGTAATATAAACACTGATGCAAGAAAACTATAAAGAATTGTAAGAGCAGTTATACCACCAAATTGTTGTAATGGTGGCAATAATGCAAAAACTAATAATCCAAATCCTGCAATTGTGGTAGTTGCTGCTCCAAATAAAGCGGTACCAGTATGAGTTAGGGTTGTCTTTGATGCATCGTATATGAAATCATTTTCTTCATATTTCTCAAATTTGATTTTACCTTTTGTTCCACATTCTGGACAATATATAAACAAGGTTTCACCTGGTTTTCCAGATGTTCTTACAATTCTTCCACAGTTGGGACATTTTACTCTTTTATAAGTAAGAGTATTCTTTTTGATATAGTGATTATCTAAATCCTCAAGAAATCTATGTGTAATATGTATTCCATAAGTAATACCAAGTCCAATTGTAAGAGATGTTATCATTATTGTCATTATATTCAATGACCATCCAATAATATACATGGTACCTAGAGTCCAGATTACACAGAAAATAACAGGTGTAATCGTAATTGTTGCAAGAATGATTGATTTCCATTTATAGTAAAATACAATTGTTAAAACAATTAATGATAGAATTATGGTAATAAATAGCGAACGTATTTGACTTTCATTAAGTGTATCCATAATAATTTTAGTTAAAATAGGTCCACCTGTGATAATTGCCTTGTTAGCAGTTGAATCAAGTGGTTTTTTATCATCTTTCAAATCATTATGTAATGCTTCGATTTTTTCATTATCTGTTTCATCAACATTAACAGATATCCTCAAAACTGTACTTTTATAGAATCCTTCATCTGATTGGTATAAAACATTTTTTACTCCTTTATAAGATGATGGATTAGAATACAGCCAAGTATAAAGATCTTCAATATCATTATTATCTACACCTGTTTTAAGGGTTCCATCGCTATTAAAAACATTATCATACATTGATTTAAAATTAGCATCAAAATTATCATTGGCATCATATGAACTATAATCAGTAGCCCAATCATTCATATAAGATAGAATAGATGTAACTTCAGGTTTACCTTCATTTTGTATAACAGATTCGTCATCTTTCATATTTTCAATTGTATCATGAATACCACTTATGATAGTAGGATCTGTTGTATCACCTTTTACCAAAATATCTACTTCTTGACCGCCACCCATAAGTTCAAATTCATCCATTAAAAAATTATAATCTTTGGTTATTTCCAGATCTTTTGGTAAAAAATCTTCATAATTAAAAGTTGTATCAAGTTGAGCTGCTAGTCCACCTGCAGCAATTGTAATCAGAAAAACTGATAAAACCAATACTTTCGGTCTTTTTTTTGCTACAGTTGCCCCGAATCCTATAAATTTATTTATTGCTTTGACTCCAGCTGTTTTTAATCTTTCTTTATTATTTGACTTATTATTATTTATTCCTTTTAATATTATTTTTCCCTTTCTCTGTCTTCTTTGATCTCTCAGTTGTTTACATGCAGGAACAAATGTAGTCATTGTAAAAAAACTACCTAAAATTCCAACAGCACTTAGAATTCCAAACTGTCCAAGAAGGCTAATTGGTGATGAAATATTTGAAAGAAATGATACTACAGTTGTAACTGTTGCAAGTAGCAAAGCCATTCCAACAAATTGAATAGTTCGAATAATTGACTCATTTATTTGTTTACCATTTTTTAGTTCTTCCCGATATCTCATTGTTACATGAATACCATAGTCTATTCCTAATCCTACTATTAATACAGGTACAGCAGTTGTAATAGGATTAAAAGAGTATCCCATTGCTGATCCAAATCCATATATCCATATTATTGCAAAACCAAGGGCAAGAAGACTAAATAAAATATCAAAAATATTACGGTAGATAATTGCTAAAATAACAATAATAAAAGTAAAAGCTATAGGAAGAATTATAGCCATTGAATCAGTTGTTGCTGTAAGTATCTCATCATTTATTAACTGTTCACCTAAAACACTGATTTCTATATAATCCTGATTGATGTCGTTTACAACTTTATCTATTCTTTTCTCGGTTTCTAACATTATCGAATCTGATGACATACCATGGTTTCCAGATCCTGAAAGTAAAGACGTATTCAAACTAACAGATATTAAAGTTCCTTTTGCTTTTAATTGAATTGGTTCAAAATCTTTTGTAAGTAATAATGTAAAAAGGGCTTTTACTGACACTGGTGTATTTTCATCAGTTATAAGAGTAGAGATCATCCCTTTGATTTCTTGGTCATTCATATTTTCAATAACAAAGATTTTTTCATCCATATTTGGTTGAAGATTTCCTTGAGCAGAAAGTGCTGATTGAGCAATTACATCAGCAATAGAATTGATATTTGAACTTGGAATGCTAGGATATTCTAGTTTTGATTCAATATAATTATCTTCAATTATTGCTTTTTCTGTTTCAAGTATTTCTACTAAGCTATCTGATGTCAAAACATCATTTTGTTTTGATTTGACAAGTACAGTAACTGAATAAGTTGAGGTAAAATCCTCAGAAATTTCATTTGATGCAATAACAATATCCATATCTGGTAAAAAAGCTTCTTCTGAAAATTCCTGATCTAATCCATTAATTTGAATGCTAAAAATTGCTAATGCTGTAACAATAATTGTTATTGATATAGTTATTTTTGGATATTTTGAAACACCTCTTCCTAATTTGTCTAATACCATATTTACTCTCTCCGAATTATAATAAGACATTCTGAGTTATTTGATATCTTTATGAGAATTAGAGAATGAGTAACAAAACATATATTAAATAAATTTTGACTTAAATATATGATTCATTTTTCTCTAAATATTATTATTAATATTAATCTACATTTCTTTTTTTATACCTCACAAATTTATATAGAGCATTGTAAAAGTGGTCAGTTGTAATATATATAGTGAGCAATTGTGGCCACTTTTTAAAAAAAAATTTTAATATGGTTTGCTATTGATTAATAACTAAATTTAAACATTTAAAACATTTCCAATCTGTTTATCAGGATAACCTTCTGGTTTTAGCTGGGTCCAAATTATTTGATCACTATATTCCGATTGTTCACTAACTTTTTCATTATCACCTATTACAACATCATTAAGAATTGAATTCTTAGCAATAATACTTTTTTCACCAACTACACAGCGATTTAAAATAACATTATCCCCAATATAAGAATTATCATAAACAACTGATGAATTTACCATACTATTTCTACCAATATGAACATTATTACCAATACTTGAAATATTTAAGCTTCCCTCTATTTCACAATCATTTCCAACAAATGCTTCCATGTTTTTTTTATTTAATAAAAATTTATGAACATTTAAATAGCTACTAATCCGACCGATATCCATCCAATATCCAGTAAATTCAAAACCATAAAATCTATTTGTTTTATTGATTATCTGTGGAAAGATTTCTTTTTCCATAGAAACAAGACGACCTTTTTCTATATAATCAAGAACTTCTGGTTCTAGGCAATATGCACCAGCATTAATTAAATTTGAAGGGGCATCCTCAGGTTTAGGTTTTTCAACAAAACCTATTATATGACCAAATTCTTTGATATCTACGACTCCAAATTCAGAAACATTATTTACAGGCCAAAGAGAAATTGTAGTTACTGCATTATTTTTGATATGAAAATTAACCATATTTTTAATATTCAATGAACAAATAATGTCACTATTTAAAACAAGGAATCTATCTGTTAAATGTTTCTCTGCAAACTTAACAGCACCACCTGTTCCAAGAGGCTTTGGTTCATCATTAACAATTACTATTTTATCACAATTATTATTCTTAAAATATTCTTCAATTTGATCTTTTCGATAGTTAACCGCTAAAATAACCTTATCAACATTATCTGGTAATGTTTCAATAAGATGCATAATCATTGGTTTATTTAAAATTGGTAATAACGATTTTGCTCTTGTATATGTCAATGGTCTAAGTCGTGTTCCAAATCCTCCAGCTAGAATTATTGCTTCCATCTTTTTTCACTCCAAGATCTTTTTAAGGTGAAGTCTTAGTAATGCTAATAAATTTTTCGAGTAATTTTTTGTAAAATATGTGCATATACAACTGCATACTCACCTACAAAAAAGATAGATAAATTGACTTTTTATATTTTTTTTTGGGACGGGATATCAATCAGTGAAAATAGGAGAGAGGATATATTAAGTGTCTGCTTTATTTCAATTGTAATAGTTTTAATGTTAATAATTCAAATAACAGGAGCAATATAAGTTAACAATTCAAATTGTAAATTTAAATTCCTCTTTTTCCTTTTATCAATATTGATATATATTAATATATCTTGTATCCAAAAACAAAATGCCATTATAATTATTTTTAACTTAAATTTGTTGCATATAAATATTTTTTAGTAAAATTTAATAAAAAATAATTTATTACAATTTTTATAAAAAACTCATATTAAATTGGGAGAGAGGATTATATGCGAAAGAAGACACATATAATAATTATAGGCTATATATTTTTTATATCCTTTTTATTAATTTTTCAGATTGAAAGTGTAAAAATAAGTAGAAATACTCTAAATCTTGATGGTAATGGACCTGAGAACGGTATTAATATTCAGGATATAATTTATGATTTGAATTATAGTGATAATAATCATGAATTTCAAACTGAAGAAAGAGATAACAATGAATATACTATAAATTTATATCCAACTGATGATGCATTTCATATATGGACTGAAACTGGTAATTATGGTTCTGTTGGAGATGCAACATATTTGCAGGCAGGAGTTATGATATCATATCCTGGAGATGGAATAATTTTTATGTCTTTCCTTAAATTCAATTTTGAAACAATACCTGAAAATTGTTTAATAAAGGATGCGAAATTATGGACCTATTATTTTTCACCTAGTGGATATGAACAGTATCTTAATGAGTTTCATAATAATTGGAATGAAAGCACATTATTGATTGAAGACCCTCCTGATGAACTTACATTAATAGATACGATTTCAGTATCATCAGCACAATGGTACGATTGGAATACAATATCATACTGTCAAAATTCGATATCAAATAACGAAATTTCTTTTAATGTTGCAGGAGAATTTTTAGGTTTGCATTCTAATAGCAACTCAAAATTTTATTCTAAAGAAAATGGATTTAATATACCAACTCTTGAAATAACATTTAACACATCCGAAAAACCAGATATCGTCTATGTTGATGATGACTTTAATAATTATACATCTGGTTGGGGATGGAATACATT